>JBDOMX010000942.1:0-4098 GCA_039831615.1 Planctomycetaceae bacterium | reverse complement strand
ATGCCTCTGGAGTTGAATTTTGCGTCAAGTGCGTCGGCAAAGGTAAATTTGCCGAGGCGTTTCATCGGTTCGGCAACTACGAACAGAGCCACGATCCAGCCGGCGAGATAGCCAATGGAATAGAGAAAACCGTCATAGCCGTAGAAGGCGATCATTCCGCAGATGCCGAGGAATGATGCGGCTGACAGGTAATCGCCGGCAAAGGCAATGCCGTTGACAAACCAGGGGATCTGCCCGTGGGCCGCGAAATATCCTGCCGACGATTTTGCCTGGCGTCCCAGCCAGAAGCTGAGCCCGAGCGTGAAGCCGACAAACAGGAAAAACAGAATGACGGCTTCCGGAGCAGCTTCGTAGATCACGCCGCGGCTCCTTCATCCGAGGAGTCTGCTTTTTTTTCACGTCGCGCGGCAAGAAATCCGTACAGCAAGGAAAGCACGAAGGCGATGATGATCAAAGCGAATCCATACAGAATCGCCAGATTCAATCCCGCCAACGGCGTCCATTCCATCAATTCCGGATACAGGGCGTTGATGAGCACAAAGCCCGCGTAGATAGCCGAGTAGATGCAAAACAGCGTCATTCCCAGCGGGTTGCTTTTTGTTTCCATCGAAGATTTCCGAACGTGGCGACAGATGAGGCGGGAAGCATAGGAGAAACTCGCGAGAATCGCGAGCAGCTGACGCTGTTGTTCGGTTTCGTTGCTGGCAGCGTCGACAACGTCGCCGATGCTGCCAGCAACGGTTTTAGCAGGGAACCGTGGCTGGCAGCGAACAGCACTGCTGAAGCACGGGTTTGCTCCGTTCCGAAGCGCTGTTCTGAGAACCAACGACAGTGAACCGCAATTGCACGCGACTGACGAGGCGGCAGCTTGTTCGCCGCGATCTACTCGTGCCGCAATGCTTCGATCGGATCAAGACGGGCCGCAGCGCGGGCCGGGTAAATCCCAAAGACAATCCCGATGCCGACGGCAATGCAAAAGGCGAGTGGCAGACTGGCCGGAACCGGCTCCGGACGCATTTCGGCAAACATGCGTCCAAATTCGGACGATGCACCCTGGCCATCGAATATGAAGCGCTGAGTCAACGCCTGAATTAATCCAAACGCCGGACCTGTCAATAGTCCCAGAACGATCCCGACCAGACCTCCTGTGCCGGACAAGACCACGGTCTCAGTCAGGAACTGCATCGTGATGTCGCGCTGGCGGGCTCCCAGTGCTCGTCGAATCCCGATCTCACGCGTCCGTTCGGTGACCGTGGCCAGCATGATGTTCATGATGCCAATTCCACCAACCACCAGACTGATGGCGGCGATGGAACCCAGGACGACGTTAAATATGTCACGCAGTTGCTCCGCCTGCTTAAGCAACTCGTAAGGCACGACGACCGAATACTGGCGATCATCTTTATGGTTCAGTTTGAGGCTTTCGCGGATCGCATCGGCAGCGGGAAGGACTTCGGCCAGTGACCGAATCCGCAGCGTGATCTGTGAGAGCTGCACCTCCTCGGCAGAAAAGGATCCGGTGGTCCGCACCATGTTCATGTCACCCAGACGTAAACGCATCGTCGACAGCGGGATGTACACGTCGGAGCCGTAGTCATGTGCGGCAATGCTGCCACCGATGGCGGCGGTCGCCGCCCGCGGCTGCATGACTCCCACCACCGTGTAGAATCGTTCCTGAACGCGAACGGCCCGACCGATAGGATCCTCGTGGCCAAACAACTTCGTGGCGGCCTCCGCAGCAAGGACCGCAGTGGTTGCGCGGTCTCTGAGATCTTTGTCCGAGAGAAACCGACCGTCGGACAAATTGAGCTGGTTCATCTCCGCATATTCCGGTGTGCAGCCCACCAGGTGCGCGTTCAACGTGCGGTAACCATTTCTGACAAACTTGCTGATCTCACGCACAGGAATCACGGATTCCGCCGGCTTCAGAGTTTTCTGCAACAGACTGAGATCTTTCCTGAGCAGACCGTACGTCAGGACTCGAGTGCTGCCGGTACTGGCTGCGGATTCGTCCGGTGGTTTGACACTTCGCACGATGATGTTCGTGGCGCCCAGACGAAGCACCTGATCCTGAGCCTGCTGGCTGGCTCCGCGACCAATCGCCAGCATGGCGATCACAGAGAACACCCCGAACACAATCCCCAGCATGGTCAACCCGGACCGCAGCTTGTGAAGCATCAGGCTTTTGAGAGCAAGCTGGACTGTACGAAAGAAGTTGGACAAGGCAGGCAGAGTTCAGGGTAAAATTGAAATGTCGCAGGTCGCCGGCTGATGGAACCTCAGGCTAAACCTTCGCCGTGATTCCTGGAAAGATGCCTTCGCCGGCAACAACTCCATCTTTCATGTAGATCTGACGTTTGGCAAGTTCCGCGACCTGCCGTTCGTGCGTGACGATAATAATTGTGCGGCCTTCAGCGTTCAGATTCACCAACACCTGCATGATTTCCTCTTCGGTGGTTGAATCAAGGTTTCCAGTGGGTTCGTCGGCCAGAATGATCTGCGGGTCGTTCATTAAAGCTCGGGCGATAGCCACGCGCTGCTGCTGACCACCGGACAGCTGAAACGGTCGGTGATCCATCCGATCACCCAGTCCCACGAGTTCGGCCAGGTAGGTGATGCGGTCGCGGTCCTGCGGGCTCATCGGCGGATACCCCGTTCGATAGTGCAGCGGGACTTCGATGTTCTCCAGAACGGTGTACTGAGAGATCAGATTGTACGACTGAAAGATGAATCCGATGAGCTCGTTGCGGATTCCCGAGAGTTCGTCGTCCGATAGCCGGGCCACGTCCTGGCCACCGATGATGTATTGACCGAAAGTCGGCCGATCGAGAGCTCCCAACAGGTTCAGTAAAGTGCTCTTGCCACTCCCCGATGATCCCATGATCGCCACGAAGTCTCCGTGAGGAAACTGAATGCTGACGCCCTGCAGGGCTTTGACCACCACAGATCCAAGGTCAAAGTGCTTTTGCAGATCGATCACCTCTGCAGCAAGCTGACTCATGAATTCTTCCCGTCGACGATCGTCAATTGACACACAAAAAACTGCGGCACGCTTCGGCAGCCGCCGCGCCCTGCCCCTGGATGACCGGCACGAGAAAAAAGTGCCAGGCAGCTTTTCTGCAATGCACTCATCGGGCCGTTCCGGTAAACGGTTCCAGACACGTTTTTCCCGCTCACTGCTCAGCTGAACGTCAGGCAGCCTGTTCGGGACGGATCGTATCCTCTGCTTCCGCCGACGAGGCACCGGCATCTTTCGTAAGATCCTGTTCCAGCTGATTAATTTCCTGGCTGAAATGTGTCCGCGGATTCAGGATCACGTTCTCGCCGATCGCAACACCGTCCAGAATCTCCATGAACTCATCGTTGGACGTACCAACCGCCAGCGGCCTGCGTTCCGGACCTTGTTTGGTCTGGATGTAGGCGAAAAAAGAACCTGCGATCGGCAGCACCGACTGGACAGGGATCTGCAGGACGGACTCATTGCGTTCCTCAACGATGATACGCAGCTCTGTTCCCATGCCTGGCTTCAATTGCGCGATCATTTCCGGAGGATCTGTAATCGTCACGGTGGATTCAAATTCCATCTGATTGTTGTTGGGCCATTCCCCTGGAACCGGTAGCGAGGCGACCGTCTCCAGCACGCCGTGGAAATTTAAACCCGGCAGAGAACTCACGCTGATCTCGACCAATTGCCCCGCTTTCACCTGCCGGATACGGCTCTCATGAATGCGGGCCTCGACCTTCATCTGATCCAGGTTGGGCAGCTTGACGATCGCCTGACGCTCGCGGACTGATGCACCCAGTTCAATGACCACCGGTTCACTGCGACGACTGGCCTGACTCGCGTAAACGACTTCGCCGGCCTGCGGAGCCACCAGGCGACAATCCGCGATCTGTCTCTGCTGGCGGCTGAGTGTTTCCTGTTCCAGGGCCAGCGTGAGCTTGGCCGCTTTGAGGGCCGCTGCCATCTGCGACATCGCGGCCTGACCTTCAAGTCGGGCACGCTCAATGTCCCGCTTGGTGTCCTCAGCCAACTGCGCAAGTTCCTTTTCGGTTCGTTCTTTGGTAAATCGCTCAAGCACGAAAAGTTTGCCCTTG
>JBDOMX010000683.1:0-4099 GCA_039831615.1 Planctomycetaceae bacterium | reverse complement strand
CGGTACGCGGCTTTTCTCGCCGCAATACGTGACGGAGCAATGGTCTCGGTGAATAATCTCGTCGCGGCGACACTCGCCGAAGACAAAGAACTGCTGGGCCTGCTGTACGATCAGAGTTTCCGAGCGGAACTGAGCAACAGTGACCGGTCGTTCATCGACAGCCACGTCCTCTGGACGGCTCGTCTGGCACCGGGAACGACGCTTTATCGAGGTGACATGATCGACCTGCTGCCTTACGTGCGCGAGCACAGAGAACAGTTTGTGATCAAACCAGCCAATGAGGGTCGCGGCTTCGGAGTGACCGTCGGTCGTCATGCCAGCGATGAGGACTGGGGTGACGCCTGCTCCCCGTCGTCGGACCTTCCCTGCGTCGTCCAGGAGTATGCTGAACCGATCGCGCTGCCAACACTGATCCCCGGCTGCCTGGACGCTCAGCAGCGCATGGCAGCACCTGAAATGCAGCAGACAATTTCGATGGGAGTCATCCGCGGAGAATACCGGGGGCTGTTTGCCCGCGTGGCGCGTGACCCGGTCACGAACGTGGGTCAGTCGGGAATGATTCAGGCGGTCTTTGTCGACCGATCCCCGCCACCCACGAGGGGAATATGACCAGTCGCGGACTGTCAGCCTGCTCCGTCAAACATCTGCCGCTCTCGGCGACGAGCCTCGCTCTGGTCCTGAGCTGTTCCCTGATCTGGGGTGGTCAGGCCATTGCTGCCAAACTGGCCGTGAATTCCGTACCGCCGATCATGGTCCTGTCCCTGCGATTCGCAATGGCGCTGCCGCTGCTGATCGTCGTTGCCGGAATTCGCCGCACGAGTCTGCGGCTCAGTCAACGCCAGCTGTTGCTGATCGTCGGAAATTCTGTTCTTGTCATGATACAGCTGGGACTGTTTCTGGTTGGTACCGGATTGACAAGCACGGCGCGCAGCATCGTGATCGTCAACACGTTTCCTCTGTTCGCTGCAGTCGCGGGCCATTTCCTGACCAATGACGCTCCAGTGCGGCGCGGCCAGGTCGCGGGACTGTTGATCGCCTTTGCCGGCCTGTCGATCGTCCTCCTGCCGCGGCTCACCGTCGATACATCGACCAGTCTGACGGGCGATCTGGTCGTGCTCACGGCCGCTGTCATCATCGGGTTTAAGATTGCCTGGATGAGACGGATTCTCGGCGTTTTGGATCCGATTCAGGTCGTCGTTTGGTCATCGCTGCTGGGAGCACCACTGTGTTTCCTGCTGAGTCTTGGCATGTACGACGTTGCGTCGATCCGATTCTCGGTCTCATCGCTGGGCGCCATTGCTTATCAGGGGATCCTCGTCTCCGGATTCGCAGTGCTTGCCTGGACGTATCTGCTCTCACAACATGCAGTCAACAATCTCACGGTGTTCAGGCTGGCCACTCCACCGATTGGGATGTTCCTGGGATGGATGTTGTTGTCGGAGTCGCTGGACGGCATGCTGCTCGTCGGCGGAGCACTCATCGTGGCAGGGATCTGGAGCGTGCACAGGACCGCAGCTCAATCCGCCGTCGGTGCCGCAGCGATCACCGACAAACGTGTCGAGCCGTAGCTGCTCGGCGCTATGCCGTCGCACTGTCCGAAGGGATGTGCTCCGGGACAGTGTCGTTCGCGGGTTCGGCCGTGCCACTGCAAAGCACCGAGACAACCCAACGGATTGATTCCGGTGCAATGAACGCCGTACAGCCGGTGACCATGATTGCACCGAAACCAACCAGCCCCATCAGGACACCGATGCCGATGTGCAACACGACGGCACCGGCCAGCATGATTGGTCGCAGGAGTTTCCTCCAGATCAGAAAGCAGAAGCCGATTTCAAATACCAATGTGGCCACAACGGACAGTGACGAGAACCACTCGAGTGACGTGTCGCTGAACCAGCCCAGCCAGAGCAAATTGACCGGGGCAAGTTCGTACCCCATGAGAGACCGCAGCACGGCGGTGCCGTCCCACCAGGTTTCCCCCTGAAGTTTGGCGAGGCCGGAGCAGAGATAGATCACACACATGTGAATTTGAATCATGCGCACGGAAAAATTCGCCTGCCAGCGAAGTGGAATCGCGGCACCATCTGCCGGTTCATGTCCGGACTTCCGCCGACGGCGTCGACGCAGCAGGCTGTCGACGGAAAACGCACCGCCACTGGGACCAATGAGCATATACAGCAGGATCATCGCCAGAATGGAGTCCATCCCAAACCACGACACATAACTGCGATGCACGAAGCTCAGATGTCCAACGACCACCAGCAGATTCGCCGTTCTGGAAAAGAAGCCAACGGTCATGCACATTGCGGCAGCAACGAAGTACCAGTAGATGAGCGACGCCACGGTATCGTTGTGCACGTGATTCCACACCGACTGCCCCCACCAGCGCATCGTCATTGCTCCCGACAGTGTCGGAGCATCGCTGCCGAGAGACTTTAATTCACTGACGGCGTGTGCATCGACCCATCCATGAGGGCCAATCAGATTGAGCCGCTCCGGGGCACAACTCAAATAGATGTACAGCACAACCAATCCTGCAAAGATTCGTATGGTGGCCAGTGTCGCCGGATCGGTGGGAGTGAACCAGAAGTCGCTCCAGCCAGTCGTGACCGTTCTCCGCAGTTTGGCGAGGTAGGCCCAAACCGGCTGCATCAAAATCCGGATTCGAAACATGACTCCCTGACCTCCAGGCAAGTGGATCCATCGACTGACATTGTTACCGCGGCTGCTGTGAATTCGTCAGGAATCGTCGGTGTCGTGCAGGCACGGTCGCAGTGGGCGTAACTCGCGATCAACCGCCGGACGGTTCGGATTCAGCTTCATCCATTTCATCTTCCGTTTCCATCCCCACGGCGGCACGCACATGTTCTGTGATTTCTGCCGTCGACAGGGAGACAATCTGCGGGCGCAGTTCAATGAGTCGGCGCACCGGATCGGGAATCCCAAGCTTTTCAAGTTCCGCCGCGTACGCTTCCGGTCCGCTCACCTCCGACGACAGCAGTACTGGAGCAATATCGTTCTGGATCATGTCTGTCACGAGGACAGTCGTCTGACAATAGACCGCAGCGTCCCTGTCGATCTGAGAACCATCGGGACGAAACGCGCCGAGGTAGATGGGCTCGTACAGGCGGAGGTCGGTGTAGTCCCAGCCTTCACGAATCTGGTCGGGCATGATGTACATGTGGCCGACTCGATAGATCTCGATGGTTTGCACAGGACCTGCTTCACGCAGGCCGCGTTCCACCAGCTGGTCTGACGCAACGTAGCGCGCATACGATGACAGGCAGATTCTGGTCCCGGGAATGATTTCCAGTTTGTCCGGATCAGCGGGATGCTCGTAAGTTTGTGAACCCATGTTGGCGACCGACAGCATCCGCGTGTAGGCCAGTGGTGTGGCGAAGTCTTTGCGACGGGGAAATTCGTACCACCGTATGCGCCCATCCTCGTAGGTGATGCGAAACCACGCGACGAAGTTCGGTCCGGGATTGGGAGCAAAGAAACGGTAACCGTTCCTCAGAAACAAAGTTTCCAGATAGGGCTGGAATGGTTCGTTCAGTCGCATCGCCAGGTACGGCGAATTGAACCGCCCGCTGCCGGAGGATGTGACGGCTGTCAGGATCGCGAAAAAATGCAGACAAACCAGCAGGCTCACCACCCATTTCACCCAGCGACGCGGTTTTTGTGTCGGTTCAGGTTCCGTACCAGACATCTTCACATCTCCGTCAGTCCTGGTTTTCTGTACATTCAATGCGGCCGACGGCTGGTGCAGCATCGGCGCGACCTACCCGGTGTGTGCGATAGTCCGCGACTGAGGCAGGCTGCTGTTTGTCACAGCCTGCCTCCGCGGGATCCACAGAAGTCCTGCTTCCGGCAACCGTCTTCAGTTCACCAGCCGCAGGACACATTCATCCTAGTCTCAGTACAAGCGACCAATTGAGTGTGTTGTGAAAGAAAACACCCGAAACCCTGCTGAAATCCGCGTATTGAGTGTTGTGAAGACGACACAACAAGCGGGACAGAAAAGGATTTCGGGTGATGGCTTCAGCTTATCAAAAACGGCAGGCGGCGTCTGCGAAACGAGCGACAAAATCCCGGCGAC
>JBDOMX010000973.1:0-4100 GCA_039831615.1 Planctomycetaceae bacterium | reverse complement strand
CGTACAACTTCCTGCATCGTCATCTGAAGTGGCCGAAGGGTCGTGCAGGCGGCGAATAACGGACTGTGGATCGTTCGATTGCCTGACGGAAGGAAACCGCAGATGAACGGAGATAAAAAGGGGTTTCTGGGAGTGCGTCAATCTGAGAACTTTGGATTCAGATCGTTTAACCGCAAGCCGCACCCGCGACGTTGAACTTGACGCAACACTCGTCTCATCTGTGTTTATCCGCGTTTATCTGCGGTGACTTCGTGTGTCTTGCAGTTGTGGTTTCAGTCGCCTTCGACAATGCGCAGGTAACTTTCGTAGCGCATCGGTGACATCAGCCCGCTGGCGACTGCCTGCTGGACGCCGCAGCCGGTTTCGTGCGTGTGCGAGCAATCGGGGAACTTGCAGCCTGCGACCAGCGCATGGAATTCGACGAAGAAACCTTCGACTTCTTCCGGGATGACATCCCACAAGGCGAGTTGGCGAATGCCGGGCGTGTCCACGACCCAGCCACCGCATTCCAGTTCCATCAACGTCGTCGTCCGCGTTGTGTGTCGACCCTTTCTGGAGTCTGCGCTCACCGTCGCGGTCCGCAGTCCCCAGCCGGGATGAATCTGGTTCAACAGCGTCGACTTGCCGACGCCGCTTTGCCCGCTGAAAACCGTTTCCCGATTAGCCAACAGTGATCGCAGCCGATTCAGCCCTTGCCCACTCACGGTGCTCGTGAGGACAATATCGTAACCCAGTTGGGCATAGACACCGACCACCGGTTGTAAGTCGACCGGGTCGACAAGGTCGACTTTGTTGATGCAGATAATGGCATCGACCTGACCCTTCTCGGCACTAATGAGAAACCGGTCGATCAGACTCGGTTTCAAAGGAGGGTCGGCTGCCGTCACCACGATGAGCACCTGATCGACGTTCGAGACAATCACGTGTTCATGGCGTCGAGACCCTCTCGACAACACACCGTGACGCGGTTCGACGCGTTCCACGACTCCGTTTGTCGGCCCGTCGGGCAGAAAAAAAACGCGGTCACCGGCGACAACCGCGTTGCGGGCATCGCGTTGCATCGTGCGCAATACACGGCGAACCGTGCACTCGTAGTGCGTACCGTCTTCACTTTGCACTGTGCAATTCAAACCGATCGATCGCAGGACACGACCTGGGAGACAACTTGACAGATCCACCTCGCGCAACAGTTGGTCACCGGTCTCACTTTCCACACCGATGATCGTGCGGTGACGGGTGAGTGCCCCTTTGCCCGACAGGCGTTCGTCGGTCGGCAACTCGTCGGCCAGCAGACCCTCATCCTGAGCGTCTCGCGTGAGATCGCCATGCCGTTTTCGCTGTTCACGATTCTTGCGAAAAGCGACGCGAACTTTCTTGCCGGACTTTTTTGCCACGCGTGATTTGATTCTCCAGATGGCAATAATATATTAGACTCACCACACTGAAGTGGTCAGTCAGCATCGAGTGGGTATGGGTCGAACGGAACGAATACTGCCCCCTCGGGTTCATCTCGGCTTCTCAGTTCGATTGGCTCGATGCGAATCTGGCTCTCCAGCCAACCCATCGGGCAGTAAAAATTTGCTATTGTACTGCTGGGGAAGAGGCGGTGATACTTTCCCCTCCACGACCCAATGTACCTAAGTTCGCCCGTCAGGAAGTATCCCCCGACATACGGCGTCAATGCAAGCAGCACAGTGGCTGCCACGATCCGCCATCTAGGGATGCGTGATGAGTGTGCTTGGTGAGTCAAGTATATTATTGCCCTCCGGAAGGCAGTTTCCCATTCGGTGGTCTGTCGCTGGATTCGCTGCGGTGCTTCTCTCAACGGTACTAATCGTCTTCGTCTGAATCGATCTCGTATCTGGCACGGATGTTCTCGTCCGACTCCGGTTCAGGTGCGCGCTCAAGGTCTCGTTTCACTAACCCCGCCTTTTCCAGCAAGCCGGTTGCGAGTATGTCATCGTCTTCCGGCGGCGGGGCCGTGGCGTCGGTTGTGTAATTCAGTTCAAAACGGTACTTCGCCACGGAGAGCACATCTCCCGGCATGAGCCATTTCGAGTCGCAGCGTTCGCCGTTGACTTTAATTCCGTTTCGACTGGCGAGGTCGCGCACGTACCAATAGCCGTTCTCCCATTTCAGTTCGCAATGATGCGACGAGACGTTGGGAAAGCGAAGACAGACATCGCAGCTGCTGCGACGCCCGATCAATAACACCGGCTTCAGCAGTGGAATCAGATCACCGCCACCGCAAGGGTTTAATTCTCCCAGCATTCCTGTCAATTCCGATTACAATTCTGCCCGCTTGTTATGGCCCGGCGTGCGTTCAAAACCACGAAATGTGCTGCAACGCTCTTCCCACTTCTCTCACGACAAGAGGGATGAAGGGTCTGTTCTGAGTATCGCCTGATTCTTGTCCCAAGACTGTAATGTAATCGTCTTGAATGCGCCCGTCAAATCGAGAGGGGTCACAGGAAGCAGTTCAGATCTTCTTGGACAGCCGTTTCGCCAGTCGTTCCAACGCCGGACTGATGTCGAGCGGGTCGAGATGGATGTTAAGTAGGCTGAAAGAATCGTGGTTTTCCAAGGCCGCTCTCAGAGCCTTGTCGAGGTCGCCTTCCGTGTGCACCTCGAAGCCCCATCCCCCGCCCAGCAAGTCCGGCAGGCGATGGTAATTCCAGTTGGGAATGTCGTTGAACGGCCCTTCCTGCAGGAATCGCTCGGTGGTGTACCCCTTATTGTTCATCACCAGCACAATCGGGTTGAAGCCATGATGCAGGATCGTCGAAAGTTCCAGGCAAGTCATTTGAAACGCGCCGTCTCCGACCAGCACAATCGGACGCAGCTTCTCATCGGCCACCTGCACACCTAACGCCGCCGGCACCGCGAACCCCATCGATGTGTAATACGCCGGGCTGACGAACTCCGTGTGGCGATAAATTGACAAATCAGCAGCGGCGAACAGCGAATCTCCCACATCGGCGATCACGACCATGTCTTCGTCAAGCAGTTCGTTGATCCGGGCAAACAAACGTCCCAGCGACACCTTCCGTTTTGGCTCGATGACGAATTCCTCATCGTTCGCGCTCTTCTGTTTCGGTAGTGATCGACGGGGCGCCTTGAATTTCGCCTTCGCCAGCTCATTCACGAAATCAGCCAGCAGCACGTCATGGAAGTGATGATAGTGAATCCGCAGTTGTTCGCTCGTCACATAAATGCAGCACGCCGGGTCGAGATTCGCCGTGTTGATGCCGAGGTTGATGTCGGTCATGAATGTACCGAGCAGGATGACACAATCGCTCTCCTCGACGTAACGTCGCACCGATTCTCGTCCCATCGCGCCTTCGTAGATGCCGATGTAAAGCGGATGTTTTTCACTGACCACCGATTTGCCCAGTAACGTAGCGCACATCGGAATCTTGTGCTTCTCGGCCAGGTCCAGCACTGCTTGCCGCAAACCGAAGCGGTGCACTTCCACGCCAGCGACAATGATCGGTTTCTTGCTCGCCTTGATCAGCCGCGAGGCTTCTGCGACCGACTCGGCCAATGCATGCTTGTTGCTTTTCGGCTTATCGACCTGCGGCTGATGCGGGAACAACGCCTGTGTTTGCACGCGGTCGCGTGGCAGTTCGAGATACACGGGCCGCTTGTACCGCACGGCCGCTTCCAGGCAACGATCGATCTCACGAAACGCCGTGAGCGGATCGTCCAGCGAGGCCGTCGCGACGGTGATCTTCTCAAAGACTTCGCGCTGCGTCTGGAAATCTCGCACCCGATGATGCAGCAACGGATCGGCGATGCGCTCTTCCATACCCGGCGCGCCGCTGATGACAATCACGGGCGACTTCTCTGCATAGGCCCCGGCAATCGAATTCGTCAAACTCAAACCACCCACGCAATACGTGACACAGACTGCGCCCAGACCGTGCAGCCGAGCGTAACCGTCAGCCGCATAACCCGCGCAATCTTCGCGCGTGGTGCCGATGACCCGGATCGGACTCTCTTCGAGCATCCCATAGAATTGCAGCACGTAGTCGCCGGGAATGCCGAACAGATCCTTCAGCCCGTAATCCTGCAACCGCTGGATCAGGTATCCGCCGATT
>JBDOMX010000087.1:0-4106 GCA_039831615.1 Planctomycetaceae bacterium | reverse complement strand
CTTGTGTAGCAATGACGCCAGCTTTTTACAGGCCTGTTGCTTCTCACTGGCTTTAGTGGCAGACGGCGATGGCATTTGTGCTTCCTGTCAGGCCGCTATCAATGCAGCTGATGCTGAGTGATTCAGACATTGTCATTGGTTGTCGATGCACCGTTCTCAACAACTGTTTCGTCGATGGAATTCGGCTCGTCCTGGTCGTTGGATTCAGGGTCGGACGGTCCTTGCTCGACCGATTTGGGCAGGACCTGTTCCAGAATCTGCGCCGCTTCGAATGATTTCTGGATCCCGCGATCGATTTCAAATCGAAGTTCGGGAGTATATCGGGTCTTGACTCGACCTGCGACTTTGGCTTGCAGGTATCCTCGGGCAGAGTTCAATCCATGCAGCGTCAAAGATGCTTCCTCGTCCGAACCCATGACAGAAATCGCGATTTTCGCATAACGCAGGTCTGTGGAGACTTCGACACCCAGGACGGTCACGTTGCGGATACGAGGGTCACGCAATTCCTGCAGAATTGCCGTGCTGACGGCCTCGCGGATAACAGAAGCGACACGGGCAGTTCGGCGGGTAGACATGGTGGAATCGATTGTGTGTCGGACACAACAAGGGTACAGCGAAGCAGGAGCGGTCATGTTCGAGAGCCGATGGCTCCCCGGGAACGGAACAAACAGGACTGGCGCGGGTCTGGTTTCGCTGGATCCATACGGCAGTCACCGGGACTCGGCAGTTACTTCGTGCCGCTGAGCGTTCGCTGGATCTCGTCGACGCGGAACGCCTCCAGCAGGTCGCCGTCCTTAATGTCATTGAAGCCATCGAGGCGGATCCCGCACTCCATGCCGTCACGCACTTCTTTTGTATCATCTTTTTCCCGCTTGAGCGATCCGATGCGGTAGTTGTTGAGTACCTTCTGATCTCGAATCACGTGGATTTGGTTGTCTCGCGAAATTGTACCACTCAGAACGCGACATCCGGCGATCGTGCCAAACCGACTGATCTGAAACGTTCGCAATACGATGGCTCGCCCGGTCGTGACTTCCACACGTTCAGGTCGAAGCAAACCTTCGAGTGCCAGACGAATATGCTCAGTCACTTCGTAAATGATGTCATAACGCCGGATCTCGACGCCTTCCTGCCCCGCCAGAATTTCAGCGCGGTCCTCGGCAATCACATGGAACGCGATGATGATTGCATCCGCTGCGCCGGCGAGTGAAACATCGCTCTCGTTGACACCACCGACAGCATCGTGAATGACATTGATCTTCACTTCCGGATGTTCAAATTTGTCAAGATCACCTTTCAGGGCTTCAATCGAACCCGGAGCGTCTGCTTTCAGGATCAGCGGCAATTCCTGGACACCTTCACCCTCGCGAGCTTTTTCCAGGATATCGACAATGGTTTTCGCCTGACCGCGCCCGGAAAGTGACTGAGAACGGCCTTCGTGTTCACGCGTTCCGGCAACAGCCCGGGCTTCTTCAATATCTTTCATGACGAAGAAATGGACTCCGGCCTCTGGCACACTGTCCAGTCCCGCCACACGCACCGGCGTTGATGGACCCGCTTCTTCAACCGGCCGATCCTGATCGTCGTACATCGCCCGAATTCGCCCAAAGCAGGTGCCGCACAAAATGTTGTCGCCAACCCGCAGCGTTCCCTTCTGAACGATGAGCCATGCCAGAACACCGCGACCCTCGTCCCGGAATGATTCGAGGCAGACGCCAATCGCATCACGGTTGGCATTTGTCTTGAAATCGTGAAGTTCTGAAGTCAGCAGCAGTGTTTCCAGCAGGTTTCCGACACCGAGTCCGGTCTCTCCGGATGTCCGCACAACTTCGTATTCACCGCCCCATTCAGCAGGCAGCAAGTCATGCTGAGCGAGCTGTTGGAGGACTTTTTGGTCGTCAACTCCAGGCAGATCCATCTTGTTCAGAGCCACAACAATCGGAACACCCGCGTTTTTAGCGTGACTGATACATTCTTCCGTCTGAGGCATGACGCCGTCGTCTGCAGCAACAACGAGCACGATAATGTCTGTCACATTGGCCCCGCGCGCTCGCATTTCACTAAACGCCGCGTGGCCTGGAGTGTCCACAAAAGTGATCGCGTGACCTTCGTGATTCACCTGATAAGCAGCAATATGCTGGGTGATCCCTCCGGCCTCACCCTCCACGACATTGGATCGCCGCAGTCGGTCAATCAGCGTGGTTTTTCCATGGTCGACGTGACCAAGGATGGTAATGACAGCCGGACGTGGCTGCAGCGTTTCTTCATCGTCCTCGTGGTCCACTGATGCCAGAAGTTCTGCTTCGATATCACGCCCTCGCTTGATTTCGAGGTCGACACCGAGTTCCATGGCCAGTTCGAGCGCTTCATCTTCAGTCAGTTCGTCGTTGATCGTGGCCATCCGTCCTTCTTTAAACAGGATCGCGACAATCTGACGGGCGGGACGACCAATTGCTTCCGACAGCGTTCGTATGCTGATTGGGAGTTCGATCTGTGCCGATGTCTTGAGCTCTGCGGGCGCCGATCGTCGCCGGCGTTTCATGCGCTTGGTCTGACGGGCCGCCTTGCGCTGGTCGTTGAAGTCCTTAAGCAACGACCCCTTTCGGGCACCTCGACCGCGTCCGGTTGCAGGCCCACCTTCATGTTCTGCTCGAGCGGATTTCAGTTGCTGTAACTGATCTGCCAGAGGACTTTGCCGATCAACAATGTCCGACAGCGCCATGTCCGGCTTCTGAACTTTCTCGTCGCGTTCCTGCGGACGTTTGGCAACCGGCGGCGGCGTGTAGGATGGCGGTGCAGCGACCATCGGTCTTGCCACGATCGGTCGAATGCGGCCGTTGCCCGGTTCCGGAGTGACAGGAGCGGTATCCGATTCTGCTGGTCCTTCGTCGTCGGATCCGGACGCATCGCGATCCTTCACCGACGCGATCGGCTTCATGTCGCGCATGCGGTGCATCGTAGGGCGTCGTACGCTGCGAGCAGCATCACGGGCTCCACTTTTGTCGTCGCTGGTGTCAGTGGAGTCCACTGGAGCTTCTTCGACAGTTTCAGCAGTTTCGACAGTTTCGACAGTTTCGACAGTTTCGACAGTTTCGACAGTTTCTGTTTCGTCGCCCGCTGCAACGACTGGCTCGACAGCTGTTTCGACCTCCGAAGCCGTTGCTTCCGCCGGCACTTCAGGCTCGGCTGCCGATGCGGCATCAGCTTCTGCTTCGTCATCGATTTCAGATGCATCGACGGCAACAGCGTCCTCGTTACCTAAATCTTCATGTTCGCTGTCTGGTGAATCACCGGACGGTGCACGTGGTGCAATCGTCCGAATTTTACGCACCTTGGTGGCTGCCTGTGCTTCTTCGCGCACAGGAGCCAGTTCTTCCACCGGCTTCGGAGCGCCGCCTTTGGAATCACGGTTCCTGATGAATGTAACGATCTGATCTTTTTCTTCGGGCGTAATTGTTGCCAGCGCATTGCGCAGCTTAACACCGGCCTCATCGCAAAGCTCAATCAGAACTTTGCTATCCAGGCCCAATTCTCTTGCCAGAGCAAAGAGACGAATCTTCAAAACAAATACCCTTTTACCGTTTCACCGCGGTGTGTGCCGGACGAAGTGTGCGGTGCTTGATTTCCGTCGGACCGACCAACGGATGATTTAACTCAGTTCGCCGCATAGAAAACTAAGGAGATTTTAAACGAAGTCGATTCGAACGCGAAACAGCCGCCGCTGGCTTTCTCAGACAGAAATCAAGCTTGCTCCGCTGCGTTCAGTTGATCTCCTCCGAACGATCTGTTGCTTCTGCCAGTTTCTCTGTCGGTTCCGATGGGGCCTCCGCTTCGACCTCCGCCGGATTATCACCAAGGACAGCAGCTGTATCAGCAGCCGACGGGTCGACTGATTCTGCACCGAGTTCTGTTTCCTGAACGCGGGACTTGGCATCATTGTCGCCCTGTTCCGTGGGGGGAGTCGCTGCTTCCTGTGGTTGTTCATCTGCAGCATCCGCTGTGTCAGTCGCCGCTGTGTCAGTCGCCGCTGTGTCAGTCGCCGCTGTGTCAGTCGCCGCTGTGTCAGTCGCCGCTGTGTCAGTCGCCGCTGTGTCAGTCGCCGCTGT
>JBDOMX010000692.1:0-18415 GCA_039831615.1 Planctomycetaceae bacterium | reverse complement strand
TGTCTCCGCGAACATGGCACGGCAGTTCCGGCGTCATCAGGCTGACATCAACATTGCGGAACACGACCCGGCCTACGTGTCCACACTGCGGCTGGAAGATGAAATCGAAGTGCTTGCCGTCACCGTTATCGACCAGGTGAAGATTTCTGCCCTGATACTGTCCGTAACGTGCACTATGGGCTGCTGGATCATCAGGGTATTCTGACGTCGAGTACTCGGCAACTTCGACTTCCATGTGATCATTGACGCGGTAACGCGGCAGCACCGCGCAGCCCGATGCCAGGCACACATTCAGGACAATCAGCACCACCACCGCGGCGCTGCGAGACTGATCTGATTCATCACTGAGGCGTTCAGAGCAGCGAAACAAGGCGGTGAATTTCATGATCAGGATAGACGTTTCGAAAGATCGATGAGGGGAGGTCCCTGGAGATTCTTATCGGTCGCCTATATGAAAGCTCACAACGCAATTGATCGTGCACAACTCGTCGTTCCGGTGGCAACGCTTCCCTGCGGTAAGCTGAATCGATTGCAACAGACGTAGCTGCAGAATCTGCAAGTCATCGACAAACCGATCGCTGTCCGGTACCGGCCCGGTCACCACGGCACCTGTCACAGCACCCGGATCCGGTTCGTGCGGAAGGGACCAAAGGACAGGTATCCTGTGCTTACGATGACTAAGAGAATCGGGACGATCGTCATAGAGTGAACACAAGGGGCATCGTGCCTGCCTGAGTCGTCGATCGATTCCGCTGACTTTGGTGGCTGACTACTGACGGGTCCTGTCGGTAGACAAGGTTGAGCCTGACGATTCTACTGTCGGTCGTATGTGACTCGGAACCAGATGCCAACAACCCGTGAGATGAATGATGAAGAAAGCTGTCACTGTATTTCTGCAGGCCGCCTGCATGGTCAATGTCGTTGCAACTGCCGGGGATCTTACCTGCCTCAGCGAAACAGAAAGAGCAGATGCTGTATTGTATGTTCAATTACAGAAGCAGGCCTACGCGGCGCTTGATCGCCGAACTGCGACGTACGAACAACTGAAGACAGCGGAGCAGATTCGGTCTTATCAGCAGCGACTGAAAAGGTTTCTTACTGAACAGTTGGGTGGTTTTCCGGAACGAACACCGCTGAATCCACAGACGGTCCGCACGATCAGCGCCGACGGTTACCGCATCGAGTGCGTGATTTTTGAAAGCCAGCCGAATCATCATGTGACTGCAAATCTCTACCTTCCGGAAACCGACACGCCGGTGCCTGGGATCATTGTCTCCAGTGGCCACAGTCGTACTGCCAAAACAGCAGACTACAACCAGCGATTCGGCATCATGATGGCCAGACAGGGAATGGCGGCGCTCTGCTTTGACCCGATCGGCCAGGGTGAACGTTCGCAGTTCCTCAACGACGAAGGCCAGCCTGCATTCGGCAGCACGACCACCGAGCATTTTCTGGTGGGAGTCGGGTCAATTCTGGTCGGTCGGAATACGGCTCGATACCGAATCTGGGACGCCATGCGGGCGATCGATTATCTCGAAAGTCGTCCGGAAGTGCTCGCCGGGAAAATCGGTTTCACCGGCTGTTCCGGCGGGGGGACTCTCACCAGCTATGTGATGGCTTTGGACGAACGTGTCGCCTGTGCAGCGCCAGCCTGTTATCTCACCACATTTCGACATCTGATTGAAACGATTGGTCCTCAGGATGCCGAGCAAAACATTTTTGGGCAGATCGCGTTCGGCCTGGATCATCCCGACTATGTTTTGCTCCGTGCTCCTCGGCCCACGCTGACGAGCTCGACGACTGGCGACTATTTCAGCATTAGTGGGGCCTGGGAAAACTATCGGCAGGCAAAACGTATTTACGGTCGACTTGGATTTCCGGAACGAGTCGACCTCGTTGAAGTCGAGGGTGATCACGGTGTCCATCCACAGAATCTGGCGACGATTGCTCATTGGATGAAGCGATGGCTCATGAATCGTGACGAACCTGTCGCGGCCGTCGACCTGCCTGTGCTTCCCCCTGATCAATTGTTGTGTACCGCGACGGGTCAGGTTCTGACGAGCTTCACGTCCGAGAAAACAGTTGTTGATCTGAATGCGGACTTCGAAGCGGATCTGGCGGTGAAAAGGAAAACTGATTGGGAGGCGCATCGAGCCGACGAAACACGGAACCGAATCAGACACTTGCTCAGAGTGCGGCCTGAAGCAGACTTCAAACCGCCGGAATTCGAAGATGTCGGACGCGTCAATCGGGACGACTACCACGTCGACAAGCTCGTTCTGCGAACGGATTCCCGGGTCCTTCCCGGTCTTACTTTTCATCCTCCTGTCCCTGTTGACGATGCGTATCTCTACCTGCATGATCAGGGCAAGCTGGGAGACACCGACACCGGTGGTCCGGTTGAACAGCTGGTTGCAGAGGGCTATGCCGTGGTGACTGTTGATCTGAGTGGCCAGGGCGAAACGGCACGTGGAAAGCGAGATCCGCTGCTGACTGACTGGAAAACGTATTTCCTGAGTTATCTGCTCGGCAAGCCGCTGCTGGGCACCCGCGTCGAAGATACCCTGGCGGCAGGTGACTTCGTGGCTTACTACCAAAAGAACAGGGACGCGCCCCGCAAAGTGCATCTTGTCGGGGTTGGTCAGACGGGCGTCGTGGCGCTACACGCTGCAGCACTGCAACCACAATTGTTTGCCACAGTCACTGTGCGCAATGCACCCAGGGACTGGGCCTCTGTCGTGCGACAGAAGTCACCAGGCGGGCAACTGGACTCGACTGTCCACGGGGCGCTGCATGTTTATGACCTGCCCGACCTGGTTCGACTTATTGGAAGCGACCGCGTGAATTTTGAGGATTGACGCGAACGCACCAGATTGGATCCGGCACACCTGCCAGTTTCTTTCACTCCCCGGACCCACAATGACGAACTCAGCATCTGACCAGGGGGACCACATGAACAGTCAAGCACTTTCCATTCAGACACGACAGCACTTTGACCGAACAGACGTCGATCGAGGACACACCTCGGTTCACATTGACTGCCAGCAATCTCAACGCCAGCCCCTGGTAGAGTTCCATCCGAGCACCACTGTCGCCACTGCTGTCGTGCTCTGTGCGATTTTGACAATCAACGCTGCTGCAGCTGATCACCCCAACATTGTCGTCGTCATGGTCGATGACATGGGCTACGGAGACCCCGGCTGTTTCAACAGGCAGTCAAAGATCCCCACGCCACATATTGATTCGCTGGCGCGCGACGGAATGATGTTTACCGACGCACACGCCCCCGGTCCGTTGTGTCATATGTCACGGTACGGGCTGTTGACCGGCCAGTATCCGTTTCGGATTGATGTGAAACTGTGGCGTCAGCAGCCGCTCATCGAACCGCAGCAGATGACGATCGCTTCTTTAGCGAGCTCGCGCGGGTACCACACCGCCATGGTCGGAAAATGGCACGTGGGATTCCACGAAAACGGCTACGATCATCCGTTGCCGGGCGGTCCTGTGGATCGTGGCTTCGACACCTACTTCGGAATCCGCGCGTCCACGGATATTCCTCCGTACTTCTACATCCGCAACGACCATGCCGTGGAGCCACCTTCTGACCATATCGATGCGAACAACAGCGAAGGCTGGTCTCCGATTCAGGGAGCATTTTGGCGCTCCGGCGGAATTGCGCCGAACCTGAAACTGCACGATGTGCTGCCACGATTCACCGATGAAGCGATTCAGGTCATCCAAGGTCATTCGGCAGCCGATGCAGATCGCGACAAGCCGCTGATGCTGTATCTGGCTTACCCCGCTCCCCACACACCATGGTTGCCCTCCGAAGAATTCGCCGGCAAAAGCGGAGCCGGGATGTACGGCGATTTCATGATGATGGTCGATGCTCATATCGGTCGCGTCCTGGCCGCGTTGAACGACGCCAATATGGCCAAAGAGACACTGGTCATTTTCACCTCCGACAATGGACCCTGCTGGTTTGAATCCGATGACGAGCGATTCGGGCATGATTCATCGGGTGGTCTACGAGGTATGAAGGCTGATGCGTGGGAGGGTGGACATCGCATGCCGTTTATTGTCCGCTGGCCGGGTGTCGTTCAGGCTGGATCGACGAGCGATCAGATCGTGTGTTTCACCGACCTGCTGGCCACCTTTGCTGATCTGTTGGGCGTTGACCTTCCCGACGATGCCGGCCCCGACAGTTTTAGCTTTCTGTCCGAATTACAGGGCGGGGAGGCGAACGACACTCCGGCACGCGAATCGTTCGTGATGCAGGCCGGCAGTGTGCCGTCGATGATGACCATCCGCTCCGGCGACTGGAAACTGATCACAGGTGTCGGATCGGGCGGATTCTCGGGTCGAAACCGGCGGATGACGCGGGGACCGGACGATCCATCAGGCCAGCTCTACAACATGGCAAATGATCTGGCAGAAACGAACAACCTGTATCCACAACATCCCGAGATCGTTGTTCGACTCACAGCTCTCATGGAACACATCATCAGGTCAGGAGGCAGTCGCAATCTGCAGTAAGGATTGCTCGAGTAATCACTGTCGCGAATTTAATGTAGCCATCACACTCCGCTGTGATGAGCAACTGCCGAAACAGGACAGTTGTTGCTCGCACGGTCCTCAGCCGATGGGACCCGGCTTGTTCACCGGCATCGGCGCCACGCTCCGACAACAGCCTCCTGCTACAGGCATGGACGGGAATATCCGCGCTCGTGTGACCACACAGATCTGAACCGGAGCGGGGGATCAGTCGCGTATGGGTTCGCGATTCACAACACCGCCACCTTCACGCAGTTGATGGGTGGCAGCGAGTCGAACAGACAGGTCCATTGCTCTCCGCCGTCCCGTCCCAGCCAGAGCTGTCCCGTCGTTGTTCCAAAGTAAATCGCCGACGGTGTGATTTCATCCATATCCATCGCGTCGCGAAGAACAGTGAACCAGGCATCATTCTCCGGCAGACCACGGGAAAGCTGTTGCCATGAGTCGCCGCCGTTTTCACTGCGCCACACGGCAGGACGACCATCCGGACAGGTCCGCGTTGCCGGATCAAGCGGGACAACATAGACGGTGTCAGGATCATCCGGGTGCACCGTGATCGGGAATCCAAAGTCCGACGGAAGGCCATTGGCAATCGAGCGCCACGTGTGGCCATGATCGTCGCTTCGCAACACGCCGATTCCCGGACGTTCCTCCCATCCACCATGATTCTGAATGTAAAGTCGACCAGGCGCGTTTTTGTGTCTGGCAATCTTGTGCACGCACTGCCCGAATTCCGGATAGGGATCCGGCACAAAGCCGGCACCAATTCCCTGATTCGACGCATCGAAGGAGACGCCTCCGTCCTCGCTCAGGTAGTGGCCACCGGTTGAGATTCCGAGATGCATCCGATTGCCGTCCCGCAGGATCGTATGCAGACACAGACCGCCCTGCCCCGGTTGCCACTCAGGTGAATGTTTGTGATGGCTGATCCCGGATATCAGTTCCCAGGAATTCCCGCCGTCATCACTGCGAAACAGCGACGCAGGCTCCACACCGCACCAGAGTTCGCGCTCGTGATCGCCTTTTTCAAGCGCCCAAATGTTCGCCACCGCACGGCCGTCATCCCGAGGAAAGGCGGGAGCCGACTGTGTGGACTTAAACGATCTGCCAAGATCCGTTGAACAAAGAACCTTCATGCCAAAACATGCGTTGCAGCTTGAAGCGTACAGGTGGGGAGTCCCCCGTGAGTCAATCAGTGCCGAATAGACCGCGACTCCCTCACCGAATGGTCCCCGCAGGGAGAATGTCCCGCGCGCATCGCCCGACTCCGCCACAAAAAGGCCCTTCTTCGTTCCGATGCAGACGACGACTCAATCCGACATGACTATCCTCCCGAAACTGCCTGAAAGATGGTGACGATATCCCCGGACGCCAGCGGCGTCTCCAGCACGGCCGGTTTTTGCATCAGGGACGAGTTCACAAACACGTTGACGTGACGACGGACTGCCCCGCTGTCGTCGCAAACGCTGCGATACAACAGGGGATGCAGGCGTTCGATCTGGTCAAGCACATCCCGAATGCTGGACGCCGCAATTGAAAGCTGTGAAGCACCGCCGCTGCACGACCGTAACACGACTGGAACTTCGACTGCAACACTCATGTCACCGGCTTTCGAAGCAGTACATCGCATCGTCCGTTCGAATGTAAATCCGTCCGCCGTTGATTGCCGGCGTGGCCATAATCCGTTCCGCGAAGTCGTGAGACGACAGCAATGACCAGTCCCGTCCTGCACTGAGGACAGTGACCACTCCCTGTTCACTGGCAAGGTACACTTTACCGTCGCCTGCAACCAGCGATGCATAGTAGTTGCCAGGGCCGCGCGCGCGGCCCTGTTTGAGCAGGTCCCCGGTTTTTGCGTCCAGCGATGTGATGACGCCACTGTCTTTGACCATGTACAGCACGCCGTCATACACGATGGAACTTGGAACAGTGGGCAGGCCCTTCCGGTACGTCCACTCGATCGCAGACTCTGTCACATCGCCGGATCCACCGGGACGAATGGCCATGGCCGTATTTTGTGCCAGCTCGAACACACGCGCGTGGGCATCCCATTCCGCATGACTGAGCTTCTCATCCCGATCCAGATCAATGCGGAAGAAACGCGACAGCACGGGCCCCTCTGACAGCTCCGACTTTGCGATCTGCCCATCCTGGTCCTCGTCGTACGTTTCTAACGCTTCGGCATAGGGTGCCATTGATATACGACTGGAGGAATCCCCGCCGGGAGTCCACGTGGCAATAAAGAGACGGCCGTCGGCAACATTTGGAGTGGGATCGACAATGCGTGACAATCCGTTCACCCACCATTTCGGCCTGCCTGTGGCAATCTCATAGGCCACCAGCTTGAGTGAGCCGGCGACGACGAGTGAACGCTCGTCCTGAGTTTCCAGCAGAACCGGAGAGGAATAACTTCGCGTGAACCCGTCGCGCGCCTGTGTCCAGCGAATTTCTCCGGTCAGTTTATCAATAGCCATCAGTGCACAGTTGACGTCATGGTCTTCGTTCAGGATTACGAAATCATCCACCAGAATCGGCGAACTGCTGGCTCCGAATTCATCCTGAAACGGCCCCATTGCTCGCGACCAGATCAGTCGTCCGTCGAGGCTGTAACACAGCAGTCCATAGCTGCCGAAGAACGAATAGACGCGTTCGCCATCGCACGCCGGCGTGCAGGCCGCCGGACTGCCGACTCGGTGCACCTCTTCCATTCGAGTGGCCGGTGCCACTTGTCTCCATAATATCGCTCCGGTTTCGCGATTGAGGGCCACCGTGGCCAGTTCGGACGACGCGTCATTGTGCGTGGTGACGAAAATGTGATCACCGTGAACGCAGGGTGACGAGATCCCGGACTCCAGGGCCACACGCCACACTCGATTCGACTCGTCCGCGAGATCCTCGGGTAACGCCGATGAACCATCAGCAATTCCGTGATCGTGCCGGAAATATGTCACATCTCCGGCCGCCACGGGCGCCACGAGAAGGCAACAGAGTAAGCAGACGTTTGTCACCAGGACCATGAATCGATTGACGATGAAACATCTCATGGTTGTGTTCTTTCCTGATCAGTTCCTGGCAGATTATTATTGACAGCCAACTTTAATCCAGAGGTCGACAGAATGCACTCAGACGTCGTTCCCGGGAAGTCGCAATTCGAAGTTTGTCAGTCCGCCATCCACACATCGAATTCGTGACGTCCGACTCGGTCGACAAATGCGGGTGTCGCAGTTCTCCTCGTTCAGTCATCTCACGTGGAAACCGGCCCGCCGGCCCGTTATCATCAGCAGTCCATCGTTCACCGTACGAGTGAGCAGGAAAACCCGACGACGGTTTGTCGACGTCACCCGGATGCATCATGCTGAGTTTAACCGCAGCTTCTCAACATCATTCCCGACGGAGTTTCCTGCAGATCGGAACTTCAGGAATCGGCGGATTGACGTTGTCCGGCTTGCTGGCCGCAAGGGCTCAGGCCGGTCACTCGGGCGCACATCTGAAGGACCGTTCAGTCGTGGTGCTCAATTGTCAGGGCGGCCCGACTCAGTTTGAGACCTTTGATCCGAATATGGATGCGCCTGCGGAAATCCGCAGTATGACCGGCGAAGTCAAAACATCGATCCCAGGAGTCACCTTCGGCGGATCGTTGCCGCTGCTGGCTCAGCGCGCACACCACATGGCTGTGGTGAGATCCTATCGTCACGGGATTTCGAATCACGGCACGGCGGCGATGCATGTGATGGCTGGCGGCAACCCCACCGGTGCCATGATGGGCGCGCTGTATTCCCGTGTGGCCGGCATCACCCATCCGGTGACCGGCATGCCGAGAAACGCGCTGGTGACGTCACAGTGCATCAGTGACGAATACAAAGAGTTCTATCGCAATGTCGATCGCGTGTCTCAGCACGGCAGTCTGGCACGAATCAATCGACCGTTTGATCCGAGTTCTGGTGGCGAGATTGTGGAGAACATGCAGGTCCGGACGAACTCGAACCGGCTGGACGACCGTCAGGCATTGCTGCGCGGACTGGACAATCTGCGACGACAGTTCGACCGTAACTCGGCGATTGACTCGACCAGTCGATACGAGCAACAGGCATTCGACGTACTGACCCGTGGAGGTGCGGAAGCCATGGACCTCTCCAAAGAAGACCCACTCCTCGTCGCCAGGTACGACACGTCTCGCTTTGAACCCACGGACGCCGTGAAACGACGAAATGAATATGCGGCTCAGTTTTCGCCGGTGGCACTTGGTAAACAAATGTTGATGGCGCGCCGATTGTGCGAAGCAGGCTGTGGATTTGTGACAGTGACCTGTCCGGGCTGGGACATGCACGGTGGCGGCAAAGAATTCAGCATGGCCGATGGTCTGGCTTCGCTCACACCGGCGTTTGACAAAGCTGTCTCTGCTTTCCTGGACGACGTGGATGACCGCGGCCTGACCAATCAGATCTTACTCGTGATCACCGGAGAATTCGGTCGGACTCCGAAAATCAATAAAGACGGTGGTCGAGACCACTGGGGAAATTTGTGTACGTTGGCATTTGCCGGAGGCGGGCTGCGGATGAACCAGGTCGTGGGACACTCCGACAGCGTGGGGGGTGAGCCCACTTCGGTGCCGATTTCCAGCTCGAACGTGCTGGCAACAGTGATGCACTCCCTGTTCGACATGGACAAGTTGCGCGTGCAAAGCGGAATTCGCAATGACATCCAGCAGATCATGACCGGCGGGGATCCGATCAACGAATTGGTCTGACGGCCGGACAACGCATCGCCGGGATCCGCGGGTGGCAGCTCGCGGCTGTGGCAGTCACGGCTGTCATTCGAATAAACATTCGACAAGGCCCGACGGCATTCCGTATAGTCAGCAGGTCAGCGCCCCGGCTGCGCGACTCAACGGATCAATCCTCAGCTTTCAGGAATATGCAACGTGAAATCACTTGGACGTATCGCTCGTGCGGCATTGGCCCTTTGCCTCCTGGCCACTCCATCCTTCGCAGACGATGGCTGGAAGCCACTGTTTGACGGCAAGACACTGAATGGCTGGAAAAAAGACGATCTGGGTCAGGCGGAATACCAGGTGGTCGACGGCACCATCCACGGCAGGACCGTTGAAGGCAGTCCAAATACGTTTCTCGCATCGGAACAGGAATACGGGGACTTCGAGCTGGAGTTCGAAGTCAAGGTCCACGACCAGCTGAATTCCGGTTGTCAGATTCGCTCAAGAGGCAAAACAGACGCGGATCTGAAGGATGTGCCGAAGGAAAAACGAAAAGGCTCACTTGGTCGGTTTCACGGGCCGCAGGTTGAAATTGAAGCGAGTCCCGGCCAGTCCGGTTACATCTATGGAGAAGCCACCGGTCGCGGATGGTTGTCACCGGAACCCCTTGATGCAGATCACGCCCACAGCCACATGAAGAACGGCCAGTGGAATCATTTCCGCATCGTTGCCAAAGGTCCACGAATTCAGACCTGGATTAATGGTGTGATGGTTGCCGACCTGACCGACGACGGCATTTACAAGACGCACCCAAAGGGGCACATCGGCCTGCAGGTGCACGGCATCAGCAGCGGAACCGGTCCGTACGATGTTGCATGGCGCAACATTCGTATCAGGAAAGACTGATCGCGGCGAGCCCCTGGAGGGCCATGATGCGGATCACGTTTTTGGGAGCAGCGACGGTTATTCGAAGACCAGCTGACTGCGTTTCACTTCCAGCGCGAACGGTTTGTCTCCGTCGATATTGACCACTTCGTAGTTCACCGTTGGGTCATCAACGCTGGTATCAAACGTCACGAGACCAAACGACTGCAGCTCGTTGTAGCTGAACAGTGCCCCTGCTGCTTCCATTCTCGGATGAACGTGTTGGTTCGTCAGACGCGACGAGCTGAATTCGTAGAACCCGTAGCCGTTTTCGCGTTCGATTTTCCACGCGTCGGATCGGTGACGATCAGCAGACAACAGCACCACTCCCTCAATGCGCTGCTCTTCAATGAAATTGAAAATCTGATTGCGTTCCTCCTGGTATCCATTCCAGGTGTCAAGACTGTCGCCTTTCGTGCGGAAATCCCAGGGAACTGAGGAACACACAACCACGAATTGTCCGGTGGAGGTTTTGAGTTCGTGTTGCAGCCATTCCATCTGCACCCGACCGAGCATCGATAAGTCTGAGCCCTTCGGATCCGTTCGATAGTAGCGGCAGTCCAGCATGATGAAGTCAACGTCGCCGACGTTGAAGCTGTACCAGCAACCTGGCTGCTCGTCGCCGCCTGCGTACCCAGGATTCGCCCAGTTCTGACGAAAGATCGGAAAGACCCAGTCCTTTTTCCAAAACGGCACGGAAGTGTCGGCTCCGCCCCACGTGTCATTTGTACTGAAGTCGTGGTCGTCCCAGATCGTGAATGTCGGCGTCCTGGCTGTGAGTCTTCTCCATTCCGGCCGCGACTGCCGCCGCTGATACGTGTACTGCTGCATCAGCACGGATTCCGGGTCATCGATGTAGACATTGTCCCCCAGCAGCAGCATGGCGTCCGGACTGAACGTGCCGATCGTGTCCCACATCCGCTCATTTTGAGGTACAAAGCCAGCGCCGCCTCCAAAGGCAATCACAAACCTTGATGACTGGCCGTTCGCTGGAAAGGTCCGAAACGTCTGGCCGGAATGAAACCGTACGGCGGCGCCGCCAAGCTGCACAGCGTAGCTGTATTCTGTACCGGCTTTGAGTCCTCCGACGGACGCCACGACAGTAAAATCTTCGGCGGACGTCGACCGGACCGCGGGACCACCAAGCAGGGGCCCGGTGCCAACGGACGGACGCACGAGCAACCGCACCTCAGTTTCATCGGCGGTCCTGCCCCAGACGGAGACAGAGGAGTCCGTCGTGCTGCCGATCAGTGGACCATGTACGAGTTCGCGGGCATGCTGCCGGCGGATCGTCTTCAGCATTGCCGAATCCCACAGCGGCTTGAGCAATTCACGAGGACCGGCAATCAGACGCCCTGCAGGCAGTCCTTCATCAACGGCCCGGCGCAGAAAATCGGTTCCTGTCGCAGTATCACCACGCCGCAGATTGAGCACACCGAGCATGTACAGTGTTTCTTCGTCGCCGGGGTGTGTTTCCAGATATCCTTTGAGAAATTCTTCCGACCTCGGAATTTCGCCGCGCAACACAAATCGCAACGCGGCCTGATGGACACGCTTGTATTGCCCTTCTTTTCGAAACGACAGATCGGGTTTTGGCTGTCGGCCCCCCCCCAGGTCATAGGCGGGAATCAGCTGGGAGAAACAGTTGAGGCTGAAAGCGTTGACAGCCAGCAGCAATCCAATGCGAGGAAGCCAGCGAGACATCTTTGAATCTTCGAGAGGATCACAAGCGCGGAGACACGGCACCTCGTTTTTAACATTTCCCGCGGGCAGAGAGAATGCTCCGGACCTCCCCGTTTCTGATCGTGGTCGAATGTTGCATCCACTGTCCTCGCGGGGCAAATTCGCAGTGGTTCGGACCACAACATGCCGCCCTGAGGTCCATTGCGTCTCATTCCGGACTTCTCCATGTCCATCGGAACTATGTGGCGTTACAATTGTTGTGGAAATTCTCTGAGGTAAATTCATGCTCCATCCGCCCCACGCCAACCCTTGTCCTGGTCGAATCTCCGGCGATTTGTCGCGCCGTGGACTGCTGCAGAACGCCTCCTGTGGATTCGGCTGGCTCGCGCTGAATGGATTACTGGCCAATCGATCATTTGCCGGTGCCGCAATTCCTCCTCAGTCACATCCCGCACGTGCGAAGAACGTGATTCTGTGTTTCATGGACGGTGGCCCCAGTCACGTGGACACGTTCGACCCCAAGCCAATGCTGACAAAGCATCAGGGACAGGCCATCGGACCGGACGCTGTCTCCAAACGATCTCAATCGTCGGCTAATCGAGTATGGCTCGGCAGCCCGTGGCGATTCCGACAGCACGGTGAAAGTGGATTAAGAATCAGCAGTCTGTTTCCTCACATTTCAGGCATTGCTGACGAAATCTGCGTTGTGCGATCCATGCGGGGTGAACTTCCGCTGCATGGACAGCAGAACCTGCTGCTGCACACCGGACGAATCAACGGTCACGCGCCCAGTTTTGGTGCCTGGGTTTCTTATGGTCTCGGCAGTGAAAACCAAAACCTGCCCGGTTATGTCGTACTCAACAATGACTGGGTACCAAACGGCGGACTGGAGAATTTCAGCTGCTCCTATTTGCCGGCATCGCATCAGGCAACGATGCTGCGTCCTGCCGGCACACCCGTCGACAACATCGTTCCTTCTGACACACTCAGTCTGCAGAGACGCAAACTCGCTCTCCTGGCACAGCAGGATCAGGAGTTTGCTGATCAGTCATCAAACCCGCGGTCGATTGAAGGGGCAATCGCCAACTACGAGACCGCGTTCCGGATGCAAAGCACCATTCCACAGGTCGCTGACATCAGCAGTGAACCGGCACACATTCAGAAACTGTACGGAATTGATTCCTCCGACGAGCATCAGAAGTTGTACGCACTTCAGGCCCTTCGCGCTCGTCGACTGGTTGAAGCCGGTGTTCGTTTTGTGGAAATCACATGCCCGAGTTTTGATGGCAACAATTCGCCGTGGGACCAACACGGACTCCTGAAACAGAATCACGAGAAGAATGCACGAATCACCGAGCAGTCAGTTGCAGCGCTGATCCTGGACCTCAGGCAGCGTGGACTGTTGGACGACACCATCGTGATCTGGGCCGGTGAAATGGGCCGCACGCCTCACACTCCCACAGTCAAAGAGGGTTGCGGACGAGACCATCACGTGAACGGCTATTCGATCTTTCTGGCAGGCGGTGGGTTCAAGCCGGGAATCACCTACGGCGAAACAGATGAGTTTGGCAATTCCGTGGTGGAGAATCTGGTGACGATTCACGACATTCATGCCACCGTCCTGCACCAGCTGGGTGTGGACCACGAACGACTGACGCACCGCCACAGCGGCCGGGATCAGCGGTTGACAGACGTTCACGGACGAATCATCGAGGAAATCCTGGCCTGATCCTGTCCGTGCCCGGAAGCACGTCAGCATTCACGCAGGTCATCTCTGCAGACCGGTTCCGGCGGCGGCTGTTGATCGATCGGCTTGCCGGATCCTCAAAACAGAGCGACTCGAGCGGAAGCTGCAGATTTTGTCCAGGAGTTCGCGTTTCCCCACGAACGACTTCAGAGTTTCCCGGACCCCGCGGGTCGACGCGACCACAGGCAGCCGAATTTTGTGACGGCCACAGAATTCGTGAGAGCCACAGAAGCGGAGGCGCCGTTGATTTCCCTGTGACAGGCGTTCACACGGCGGCTCACCAGACCTGGAGGCAGCGACCCCTCCTGTCAGCATGCATCACGTCCACAAAAGCCCATTGAACTTGCGAACGGAAATGCAACACTTATGAGATGGCGGCGTGATTGCCGATGACAGCGTATGACGCTGACTCGTGGCCGCGGCGGAAGTGCGGGAGCCCGTCATCCATTGCCCCCGCGAACCAAAACCCGCCACGAATCATTGAATACTGCTCCAATGGACCGACAACGTTTCTTCTGCCCACATCAGGGATACCGGCGTGTTCTTCTTTGACCCCACGTATATTCTGTTCGTTCTGATCCCCGGCATGATCATTTCCGGCGGTGCCAGCCTGTTGGTTCGTGCGGCCTTCAGCAAATACTCGAAAGTCAGAACGCGACGTGGCTTTACGGGAGCGCAAGCGGCAAAAGTTCTTCTGGACAACGCCGGGATTCATGACGTGGAGATCGTGGCCACGCAGGGCCATCTCAGTGACCACTACAATCCTCAGTCAAAACAGCTGGCTCTTTCGACGGACGTCTTTAGCAGCACCTCAGTGGCTGCGGTCGGAATCGCCTGTCATGAAGCCGGTCACGCCATCCAGCATGCGGAGGGGTACGGTCCCCTGGGACTGCGGTCCGCACTGGTTCCCATGGCCGGCGTGGGGTCGAGTATCGGTTATGCGGTCATGGCGATCGGTCTGTTTATCCACCCCTTCCTGGTGGGTGTCGGCGCATTGATTTTCTCAGGAGTTCTGTTGTTTCAGCTGGTCACACTGCCGGTTGAATTTGATGCAACGGCGCGCGCCAAACGACTGGTTCTGGAAGCCGGAATTATCGATCCGGATGAGCGCGTTGGTATGGACCGCACGCTCAACGCGGCAGCGCTCACTTATGTGGCAGCCGTCATTACCACACTGTTGACACTCGTGTATTATCTGATGCGGTCCGGCCTGCTGGGTGGACGAAACAACTGATCAACCTGTTCGCACGACCCGGACGGTCGACAGGTGCACAGGCCAGCAGGACGCGACACCCCGATTGTGCTGCGTTCCGCTACAGGTTGTCGTAGAGAAATGTCAGTGAATCGCCTGCCGAAAGAAGATCGATGATCGTTGGTGTCCCCTGTGAGATTAAACCTGACGAATATCGAGTCGCGATGCTCCCGAGCGGCGTGGAGGCACTGGTTGCCGCCGGCCACGAGGTCCTCGTTGAACAGGCAGCGGGGGCCGGCAGTGGAATTCTCGCCGCCGAATATGCAGGTGCCGGAGCAACCATCGTCAAAACTCCTGAAGAGGTCTTTGCCGCTGCTGATCTGGTCGTCAAAGTGAAGGAACCGATGGCCTCAGAATGGCCGTTGCTGCGACCGAACCAGATGCTCTTCACTTATTTTCATTTTGCAGCGGACGAAGAACTGACGCAGAACGTGCTGGAATCCAAAACGACCGCGATTGCCTATGAAACGTTGCGCGGCAGGAATGGGAATCTTCCTCTGCTGACCCCGATGAGCGAAGTGGCCGGCCGGATGAGTGTGCAGGAAGGGGCGAAATACCTGGAACGTCCGCAGGAGGGACGCGGAATTCTGCTGGGGGGAGTGCCGGGTGTTCCGCCAGCTCATATTGCCATCCTGGGCGGTGGCATCGTTGGCAAGAACGCAGCCCAAATCGCTGCCGGGTTCCAGGCGGACGTTGTCATTCTGGACATCAATGTCGATCAACTGCGATACCTGGAAGACATCATGCCCCCCAATGTCAATACAGTCTTCAGTGACCGGCACAACGTTCGCGAGCAATTGCAGCGCGCCGATCTGGTGATCGGCGCGGTTCTGATTCCCGGCGCCAGAGCTCCTCAGCTGGTGACGGCTGATGATCTCAAATTAATGAAACCAGGGGCTGTGATCATCGACGTCTGTATCGATCAGGGAGGCTGCACGGAAACATCGCGACCAACGACGCATTCCGAACCGACGTACATCGTCGACGACATTGTGCACTACTGCGTCACGAATATGCCGGGAGCCGTTGGACGGACCAGCACCTATGCGCTGTGTAACGTGACGTTCCCTTATGTACTGCGCATCGCCAACGACGGGCTGGCCGCGTCGACATCCCGTGATCCTGGGCTGGCAGCGGCAGTGAACATGTTCGATGGACAACTGACCAACCAGGCGGTGGCGGAAACGTTTGGTCTGCCATACTCCGAGTACAGTCCGACATGAGCGCCGCAAACAGCTGGTCACGCTAAACCCTGCGGACGCAGACAATCGGCCGCGTTTCGCGGAATACGCATCACATGCCTGGATAGTCACGGCCAAATCTCAGAGCATGACCGGGTACCCGACTGAACCTGATTTCTAATGAGCCAAAGCCATGCCTGGCCCTGGAACCTGTCTGCGTGCCGCCCTGGCGAATGAGTCGCCCTTACAGTGCGTGGGGGCGATCAACGCATGTCACGCTCTGCTGGCGGAAGCGAGCGGATTTCAGGCTTTGTACCTGTCCGGGGGAGGTGTCGCCGCCGGATCGTGTGGTATTCCCGATCTTGGCATCACGACGATGGAAGATGTACTGATCGACCTGCGCCGGATCACGGACGTGACGGCATTGCCGGTGCTAGTTGACATCGATACGGGTTGGGGGGGGGCATTCAATATCGCCCGCACGGTACGAACGATGGATCGCACCGGAGCGGCCGGCATTCATATCGAAGATCAGGAACAGCAAAAACGCTGTGGTCACCGACCGAACAAGATCATCGTTTCTCAGCACGAAATGGTCGACCGTATCAAAGCCGCGGTCGACGCCAGACTCGATGCTGATTTTGTCGTGATGGCACGAACAGACGCTTACTCCGTGCAGGGGATTGAATCGACGATCGAACGGGCGGCCGCCTGCGTGGAAGCCGGAGCCGATATGATTTTCCCCGAGGCCATGGCTTCGCTGCAGGAGTATCGACAACTCGCGTCCGCCATCGATGTGCCGATCCTCGCCAATATCACTGAATTCGGTCAGACACCATTATTTACGCGCGACGAACTGGCAGATGCGGGAATCGGGATAGCACTCTATCCACTTTCTGCGTTTCGAGCGGCAAATGCCGCTGCGCTCAAAGTCTATCAAACGATCCGCGACCAGGGGACTCAGCTTCCGATGCTTGCCACGATGCAGACGCGGGAAGAACTCTACGAATTGCTGGGGTATCATGACTATGAACAGAAACTCGATACACTGTTTGCCGCCGGCAGTCGACACGAATCCAGGTAGATCATCACGGAGACAACTCCCCATGTCAGCCACAGAACAACCCGTTCGCAAACCTAAAAAATCTGTCGCCCTGTCCGGAGTGGTGGCAGCCAATACCGCCATCTGTACTGTGGGCCACAGCGGCAATGACCTGCATTATCGCGGCTATGACATCATTGACTTTGCCGACAAGGCGGAATTTGAAGAGATCGCTTTTCTGCTCATTCATGGCACCCTGCCAACAGCTGCCGAACTGGCGGAGTACAAGCAGAGATTGAAGTCGTTTCGTGAACTGCCCGGTGCCGTGAAGAGCGCACTGGAACTCATCCCGGAAACCGCTCATGCGATGGACGTTCTGCGCACCGGCTGCTCGATGATGGGACATTGCTTCCCTGAATCTGAAGAGCATTCCCCGGAAGAAGCACGCACACACATTGACCGCCTGATGGCCTGCTTCCCCTCCATGCTGCTGTACTGGTATCACTTTTCTCGCACGGGCGAACGCATCGAAGTCGCCACCGATGCCGACTCCATCGGTGAACATTTTCTTCAGCTCCTGCACCAGGAGAAACCCCGCGCATCATGGATTCGAGCCATGCACACTTCACTGAACCTGTATGCAGAACACGAACTCAACGCATCCACCTTCACCGCACGGGTCATCGCCGGGACGGCATCCGACGTGTATTCATCTTTGACCGGGGCGATCGGAGCTTTACGAGGTCCAAAACATGGAGGAGCGAATGAAGTGGCGTTCCATATCCAGAATCGCTACGACAATCCCGATCATGCAGAAACAGACATCCGCGAACGAGTGGCTCGCAGGGAGATCGTCATCGGGTTCGGGCATCCGGTTTACACAACCGGTGATCCCCGCAACGACGTGATTCGATCAGTCGCAGAAGATCTCTCGCGTGAGTCCGGCGATCGAAAGATGTACGACATTGCGGCACGCCTCGAATCGGTGATGTGGGAAAGCAAGAAGATGTTTCCCAACCTCGACTGGTACTCTGCGGTCTCGTACAACCAAATGGGCGTGCCCACAAACATGTTTACACCGTTGTTTGTGATTTCGCGTGTATCCGGCTGGGGTGCTCATGTGATCGAACAACGGGAAGAGGGAAAGATCATCCGGCCCGGTGCGAACTACACCGGGCCGGAAAACCGGGCCTGGGTATCCATTGAGCAGCGCTGATTTAAATTGGTCCATCCGGGTTTATCGTGGGTACAAATCTAGTCCACCGCAGTAAAAATAGATTGCTGTCTTGACGTTTTCAATGTTGCGGTAGCCGCCGACTCT
>JBDOMX010000816.1:0-4115 GCA_039831615.1 Planctomycetaceae bacterium | reverse complement strand
GAAGCAACAGGACGACAAGGAAAGTATCGCTATGCGGCGACGAATGGCCGGATGGAACGTCGACTGTTTGATGCAAGTCATTGGTGTGAAAGCTATTTAGTATGCGTTTGCCCTGGCTGCCGGCGGACCGGCAATCATTGGCCGGCTGGTCGCGCGCTGTCCCCGTGGTGATTCGCTTATTTCGACTTTAATGCGATCCGAAAAAACGTGATGGCCTCGGGGAAGAACAAATGTAACAATCATCTCCACCGACCTTCACGAACGACCGGCACTGGAAGAACGCAGACTGACGTGACTGACGTTGGGACCTTTCCGTGTTCAATTCCTGCCTTGATCGCCACCAGTTTGTGACATTCAGAATCCGTGAAATCGAGAATCCAGCCATGAAACCAGTGACTCACCTGTTCGTTATCCTGCTCACCGTTGTCGCCGCTCACCGTGCCGGCATTGCCGGCAACTGGGGTTCGTGGCGTGGCCCTACCAGCAATGGAGTCTCCACAGAGACGAATATCCCGACTCAATGGTCGGCGGAGACGAACGTTGCATGGAGGCTGCCGCTGCCGGGACCCGCCGGCGCAACACCGGTCGTCTGGGACGATCGGATTTTCGTCACCACGATCAGCGGCGAAAGCCTGTTGCTAATTTGTGTCAATACGGATGGTCAGGAAGTGTGGCGGCGTGAGATTGGTCGAGGCAACAAAGACGTTCGGGGAGACGAAGGCAACTCAGCATCGCCCTCGCCAATCACGGACGGCAAATACGTCTGGTCCTGTATGGCAACAGGTGACCTCGCATGCTTTACCGTGGCCGGAGAGCCGGTCTGGAAGCTGGATCTTGAGGAGCGATATGGACCCTTCGATATCGCATTCGGCATGTCGGCCACCCCGGTGCTTCATCAGGGTCGACTCTTTCTGCAGATGATTCACGGCGATGGAAAGGCGGAAACTCAGGAAGCGCTGGTCGCAGCCATTGATGCGGAGACGGGAGATCCGCTGTGGAAGGTGGATCGAGTGACGGGAGCATCGAAAGAGAACGAACATTCCTATGCCTCCCCAATGTTGTACGACTTCGATGGGTTGACCTACTTAATCACCCATGGAGCGGATTACACCGTGGCCTATGATCTGATGGACGGAACTGAAGTGTGGCGGCTGGGCGGTCTGAATCCGCAGAACGATCCAGGTCGACCGTACCACCCAACACTTCGTTTCGTCGCCTCAACAGCAGCAGCTCGCGGAATCGTTGTTTGTCCAACCGCCAAGAATGGCCCGGTCTATGCAATTCACGCCGATCAGTCGGGCGACTTAACAGGAAGTGATGAGGCAATTATTTGGGTCCGGGAAAAGAACACTCCCGATGTGCCGTCTCCGTTGATTCACGACGATCTGGTTTACCTCTGCCGTGAAAACGGGATGCTGCTGGTTCTTGACCGCACCACCGGTGAAGAAATCTATATGGAGCGTACTCATGACAACCGACATCGGGCCTCGCCGGTCTACGCGGACGGGCATCTGTATCTGACCGCTCGCGATGGAAAGATCACGGTTGTCAAAGCCGGGCGGGATTTTGAAATCGTGGCCCGTAACGATACGGGAGAAGCGATGTCTGCCTCGCCCGTCATCGCAAACGGCAGCATTTATCTGCGGACGTTTGATGCTCTGTGGGCCATCCGCAATTAGTTCCCTGGACGATTTTTGAATGGATATGAGCTGCCAGGAGTCCGGCGCACAAAAAAGCGACCGAATGAATTCAGTCGCTTTCGGAGTGCGTTGTCGGACTCGCAGCTTATTTGCGCGTCGACTTCTTCGTAGCACGACGTGTGGTGGTTCGCTTCTTTGCGGCCCCCGTTTTGGCCTTGGTCGACCGGGACGCGGCAGCTCGCTTCGTGGTAGGTTTCTTCGCTGTTGACTTCCTGGTCGTGGTTTTTTTTGCGGCTCCACTCTTCGCCTTCGTGGACTTCGCAGCAGTCGTTTTCCTGGCGGCGGTTGATTTCCGGGTGGTCGCTTTTTTAGCAGCACCCGACTTTGCCTTGGTCGACTTGGCCGCAGTGGATTTTGCGGTAGTCTTCTTTGCTGTCGACTTGCTGGCGGTCGTCTTCTTTGCAGCTCCGGCCTTTGCCTTGGTCGACTTGGCCGCCGTTGCTCGCTTCGCCGTTGACTTGGCGGCGCCAGACTTCGCTTTGGTAGATTTCGCTGCTGTCGAGCGTTTTGTCGTCGACTTCTTTGCAGCAGACCTGGTTCGCGAAGTACTTTTTGTAGCCATTCCCGGCTCCTCCGTGGGACAAGATGGCACTCAATTGTGAAGGCTGGATAGTTGTGCCGAATCTATCCCCACCCATAAACAGTTGTGGATGGCTGATACCCCGTGAGAGCATCTGTCCACTTCCGGAAGTTTAGACAACTTTCGGAAAATTGGTCAATCGCAAATCGTGAACCTGCACCATGTTCGGATCTTTCCGGTCGAGCTAAGTGGTTTGTCGGGTCTCATGGATGTTCGAATCCCAGTCTGACTCGTAAGAATTTCAGGTTTCTGAGACACCAGACTTTCGGATGAGGTTTCAGGATACTGCAATAGCGTCCGCTCAGTTCTCTGCGTGCCTCTCATCAACGTTCACCCTGAATTTAGCCTGTCATATGTATACCTCGACGCTTGTGAACCAACTGCAACCTTCCGCCACCATTGCTGCTGCGGCCAAGGCTCGCGAGCTCCGGGCTCAGGGTGTCCATGTTCTTGAATTCACGCTCGGTGAGCCCGACTTCACGACACCGGCCCATATTTGTGAGGCGGCGAAGAAGGCCATGGACGCGGGGCACACTCACTACACCGCGGCGACCGGAATCCCGGAACTCAAGCAGGCTGTCTGCGACGCGTTTCAGCGAGATTACGGGATCACCTGGGAACCCTCGGAGGTTGCCGTGGCCAACGGTGCCAAGCACGCGATTCATAACGTGCTGGCTGCCGTTTGCGAACCGGGCGACGAGGTCATCATCCCCACGCCGTTCTGGGTCAGTTACAGTGCTTTGGTGGAACTAGTCGGTGCAGTTCCGGTCCTCGTCGAGACCAACGAAGAATCCGGATTCTGTATGACGGCCGATCAGTTTCGCGGGGCCATTACCGACAAGACCCGTCTGCTGATGTTGAATAGTCCCTGCAATCCGACCGGAGCTGTCTACCCGGTCGACGTGCTGGAGTCACTGGCAAGGGTCGCCGTTGAGAAGGACGTCATCGTGATGTCCGACGAAATCTACGACAAGCTCATTTACGCCGGTCACACGTTCCGCACGTTTGCGTCATTTGGAGACGACGTCAAAGAACGAACGATCATTGTCAATGGCGTGAGTAAAGCGTGGGCGATGACTGGCTGGCGCATCGGCTGGACACTCGCTCCGCAAAACGTCACGGCAGCAATCACACGACTGCAAAGCCAGCAGACTTCCAACCCCTGCAGCATCAGCCAATACGCTGCTGTTGCTGCCCTGACGGGGCCGCAGGAGGCCATCGGGGAGATGCTGCAGGAGTTTCAGGAGCGTCGTGAATACGTCGTCAATCGACTGCGATCAATGCCCGGACTGACTTTCGCAGATCCCGGTGGGGCGTTCTATGTTTTCTTCAACGTGAGCAGCCATTTTGGGCGCAAACTGCCGGGTGGAGTGACCGTCGACAACAGTTCGGACTTTTGTACGGCGCTGCTGGAGAACGCTCACGTCGCGTTAGTGACAGGCGATGCGTTTGGCACACCGGGGTACGTCCGTCTCTCGTTTGCGACCAGCATGGACATCATCAAATCCGGACTGGATGCGCTCGAGAAGTTTATCAGTTAGTGGTCTGTCAGGAACAAAGATGAGGATTCGTCCGTAGCTGGTCGTCCCTGAAAAAGGCAAATCGAGCTGGACTCGGTCTGCGGTCCGTGTCGGTGGCGACCCAATACGCGGTCAGGCGGGGGGCAGCGCGACGACGAGTGAAGGCGAATTTCGGCTGGAATGGGCCGTCCAGGACGCTCCAAAGCCAGAAAAACAGCGCACGCGCAATCGCGCGCAGCAGCTTCTGCAGGTTGGACCCGGCAGCCGCCAGCAGGGCGTTGATTTCATCTCCGATGAGCCCCTTCAGGAAGCAGC
>JBDOMX010000352.1:0-4119 GCA_039831615.1 Planctomycetaceae bacterium | reverse complement strand
CCGGATGATGCCAATACCGACTCGGATACCGTAACAATCACAGAGGCTCTTGAGCCCATGCTCTATCCATTGAAATTTTCCGGTCAGCGGCAAAGTCCGCTGACCCCGGAATCGCGACGTCATTGACCAGGCGCCGTCGACAACAAATTGAGTGAAGAATCTGATGTCACGGATACGATCCTGTTGAAGGTGACTGACTGCCCAGCCAATGACGACCGATCCCAGCTTTGAACCGGCGACAAACGAGCCTGCAGGCCCGTCCGCGCAATTTTCCGAGGCAACGCGCAGCGGTGTGGCCGTCCATCTTTCTGACCTGAATGTCAGCGCGGGGGGGCGTCCGCTGCTCGTTCGCGCATCGGCCGCGTTCCCTGCGGGTCAGGTAAGTTTGATTGTTGGCTGCAGTGGAGTTGGCAAGTCGCTGCTGTTGCGAATTCTGGCCGGCCTGATCGAATCAACAGAAGGTGCTGTTGAGTGGAGCGGCCGGATCGATCGGCGAACATCAGCCGACACCACCGCGCAGTCCTCTGTCGCCGTTGTGTTCCAAAACTACGCATTATTCGATGAATTGTCCCCGTCAGAGAATGTCGAAATTGCACTGGATCACTCCGTCAACACGTCCGGCTCTCGCGCCGATGTGCGCGATCGGGCGTCCAGTTTGCTGGATCAGCTGGGCGTTCCGACCGATCGGTCAACCTCAGTCTTAAGTGGTGGGCAGCAGCAGCGACTGGCCATTGCCAGAGCTATTGCAATGGAGACCGATGTGGTTCTCTACGATGAACCCACCTCCGGACTCGATGCGGCGACGGCGGAACGAGTGGCTGACCTGATTCGCTCGACCCAACAACAGTTCCAGCGTACATCGGTAATTGTCACACACGACTTTGAGGCTCTGCAGTCAATTGCAGACCACATCTACGTTCTGAATCATGTCTCCCGGACGCTGGAAAAGATTCCGCGCGAGGATTGGGGACAATTACGAACTGCGATCGGTCAGCCACCACGCGTCGAGCCAACCGGCCCGGTCCCACGCAGTCGACTCAACGCCCTGACTCAGACTCTTTCCCGATTTATCGGACAAAGTGGCCAGGGCGTTGAAGAAGTTGCCTGCCTGCCATGGTCGCTGGTCCCGATGTGGACCAGCATGCGATGGGGATTACGCAGCACCCGCCACTACCTGGGATTGGTTGCTGGCCCATCCGCCTGCATCTACATCATGATTTCGGGAGTCATCATTGGCTTCGTCGCTCAGGACTTCATTTTTCGGTACTTGCCATTTCGCCAGTACACTGAGCCTTTGCTGATCGAAAACCTGCTGCATGCGACCGGGTTTTCGCTATATCGATTCCTGGTTCCCATCCTGTGTTCCATTTTAATTGCGGCGCGATCCGGAGCCGCCGTGGCGGCAGACGTCGGCAGCAAGGTCTACGGGAACCAAATGGATGCGATGCAAACCATTGGCATGAATCCCCGACGTTCGCTGCGGACACCGATTCTGTATGCTTTCCTCGTGGGAACCCCTTTGCTGACGCTGCTCAGCTATGCGGCAGCGAGTTTTACCGCGGCCGTCGCATTTCTGGCGACGCACGCCGATCAGGGAATTGCATTCTGGGATGCGCATTTCCACAAAGAACTGCGGGACCCTGGTTCGCTGTTTTATTATGGGACCGGCTGGCTGATTGCGAAGCTGTTATGTTGCGCTGTGGGAATCGGGATGATCGCCTGGAACTGCGGTTCCACACCCAAAAAATCCGGCCCGGAAATCAGCACGGGTGTCACGCGCACGATCCTCTGGTCCACCCTGCTTGTCCTGATGGTGCACTTCGTGTTCTCACTGCTGGAATTCAAAGCCCCGGAATAGAGCCGTGCCTCCGATTTCCGTCTCCGGCTCACCTCAGAACGCACGCGCGATCTCGCCGTGTTCATCAATCGTGCAGGGCAGCCAGACCAGGACCAGCTGCTCAACTGAAATATCACTCTTGCGTGGCCGCAATTCCTGTTCTTTAAGTTCCAGCAGATCCGGATCGAATTTGTCCTGGATCAGTTGTACTTCAGCCTCGACCTCCGCATCCAGTTCGGTACGTTTCTCGATCACGGCCTCCAGTGTTTCTTCAGCGTGACGAATGTCGTCGGACTCTCGTGAGATCCTTCCGGCAGAACGGATCGCGGTTCCGGCTCTGGACACATTCGTCGCACTTCTGAGTTTGCGTCCGAACAGCGCCCCGGCAATGCTGGTAAGAATCGAAACCCCGGCCGAAACAGTTTGCTGTCGCTTTTGAGATTTCTCACGTTCGATCTTCTGTTCAGCTCGACGTCGCTGATCTTCCAGCGTGCGGAACTTTGACGCAAATTTCGCCCGCAGCTTCCCAACCTGTAAATCTCGAGCTTCCCGCGCCGCATGTCTCAGCCGGATTCGAAAATCAGATTCCGATTCGTCGGGGCCCGAGCGATCCTTCAGCGCGGGACAACGAATGACCGTCAACCGTCGATTGCGGTACAGGTAATCCTTCAACGCTGCCGACCAGCCGGAATACTGTTTTTTCTGCGTGAGTTCCGAGGGCAAATTACGCCAGACGGCGTCACCGTCGGGTTCCTGCCGTAATTCCGGAAACTCCTCTTCATCCCATTCGTCAGCCTCTTCCCACAGGTCCGGCGAGATTTCCTCTCCTGCCAGTCGAAGCAGCGTCACGTCGTCCCATCGATCCACATCGAGCTTCGCTGAGACAAAATGGATCCTGGCAACTCCCAGGAGGGCAGGGCGGTAAATCAGATCGTCGTGCCGTCGCCTTGTCGGAAGAAAGAATTCCTCGATCTCCGGCGGCAGGACGGGACGCGCCGCTTCCCCGGCATCACCTGATTCGGCCTGCATGCCAAACGTCGCCCCCCCCGACTTCGCAGCACTGGCGGCATGCCAGGGAGCCATGAGCATTTCAATCTGTTGCCGCGTGATCGGACCGCGCAGATACGACAACGCCCAGCGGGTCATGAAGACGACCGGGTGATCGTCGTGAACATTATTCATCAGAAAGACACGGCTGCCGAGGCCTGCCAGTGTCTGCTCCATTTTTTGCCGATCAAAACGTGCGCCGGCCGATGCAGCAGCACCTTCCAGTCCTTCCAGCACACGCATTTTGTCGCGTTCCGTTTGCAGCCGACCAAGGAACCAGGTACCTGCGTTGGACAGTCCTTTGTAATCAATATCCACCGGGTTCTGAGTTGCCAGCACGCATCCCAGCCCGAAGGCGCGCGCCTGCTTGAGCAACGTCAACATAGGCTGTTTGCTGGGTGGATTGGCCGTCGGTGGAAAATATCCGAAGACCTCGTCCATGTAGAGCAGCGCGCGAAGACTGGACGTTCCTGGCTGGTTACGCATCCAGGCAATCAACTCATTCAGCAGGATCGTGACGAAGAACATGCGTTCTGCGTCAGACAGATGAGCAATGGAGATGATCGACAGCTTCGGCTTTCCCTCGGGCGTGTAATACAGCTTCTGAATGTCGAGCGGTTCACCGTCCAGCCAGCCGGCGAAACTCGGGGAAGCCAGCAGATTGTTCAGCGACATCGCCAGCTTGAATCGATCGGAGGCCGGATAGAATGACTCGAGGTCCAGAAAGCCAACCTTGTCGAACGGTGGCGCCTGAATGGACCGAATCAGGGCACCCATGTCGACGTCTCTGCCGTCTCTCCAAAATGACTCCAGAATCGTTGATAAAAGAATATGTTCACGGCTGCTGATGGGATCGACATCAATCTGCATCAAGGCCAGCAGACCGGATACGGCCGCCATGATTCGCTCGCGCAGTGCTTCACTGTCATTCAGAACATGCCCGTCCGGCGCCGTGAACGACTGCAAGACGGTCAGCGGCTTCCCCGCCGTGCTGGCTGGCGTGTAGATGGATACTTCCACGGCGTCACGGAACTTCCGGACGCGTTCCGGTCCCTGACTCCATTCTGCCAGGCCCTTGCGCCATTGTTTGGCCGTGCGGGCTGCAAACTCCGGAACAGTCAGCCCGTGGCGAGTCGCCTCACCCGCGTCGACCCAGGGCTCGAAATCCTGTGGCAGCAGGTCCGGAAATGCCAACATCAGGTTTCCCAGATCCCCCTTTGGATCGATGGCGATGG
>JBDOMX010000969.1:0-4121 GCA_039831615.1 Planctomycetaceae bacterium | reverse complement strand
ATTAAGACTAATTTAAAGGTGCCGAATTCAAACATGAAATTATTATTTTTCTGTTTACACTTTTTGACGCCCGCTTGTCGGTAAAACAGGCAACGCCCCTCAAAGGATCGATTTGTTTTCAGGAGAGTTCCATCGCTACTCAGCAGCGTGAGCGTCCCCGCAGATGTCCCCACGAGCAACGTCCGCGCTTCAGCTGCATAGGCGATGCCAACAATGCCCTCCGGAAAAATGTCATCGAGAATGACATCCGGCTGGCTTCCCTGACTGTTTTGCAGCAATGTATGCTTCACGTGTGATGCCTGTTTTGCCCAGTCTGCATTATTCTTCTACAGCTCCGCTTCGGTTGTTCTCAGAAAACGCCGGCTCACCTCCAGCACTTCATCCGCCGCATCCTCAAAGACGTAATGACCGGCGTCGGGAATCTCATGGACGGCAGCGTTCGGAAAGTACTGTTCAAATTCTCGCAGGAACGAAGGACTAAAACACCAGTCTTTCATACCCCAAATCAGCTGCATTGGCCTGGTTGCGACGCTGCCAAGTGCCTCTTCCACTCTGACAAGGGTCTCGTAGCTGCGGTGGTTCGGCTTCATGGGGATATCCAAAACAAATTCACGAACCGCAATGCGATTCGCGGCCGAATCGTATGGTGCCAGCAATCCTTTTTTCGCTGAGGCGGGGAGTGGTCTGGTCACGGCCATGCGAAGCGCGGCGAGCGAAAACAGATTCAGGGTTTGTACAGCAAACGGTCCCAGCAGAGGCATCCGACAGGCAGCGATTCTCAGAGGAATGTTTCGACTTCGAAAGGCGGCTGTGTTCATCAGAACGAACCGCGAAAACAGCTGCGGATGGCGTCCCGCACAGCCCATGCCAATGGCACCACCCCAGTCGTGAGCAAACAATGTGATGCTGGTGAGCTTCAGAGCGGCCACCAGATGTTCCAGACGTTCAATGTGCTGATCAAGTGTGTAAACATCGTCCTGTGGTTTTTGAGAAAACCCGCAGCCAAGGTGGTCGACTGCTATCACCCGGTAGTTCGTACTCAATTCCTGGATCAGTCGTCGCCAGGCGAAGCTCCAGGTGGGATTCCCATGCACCATCAGCAGTGGGGGCCCACTGCCTTCGTCGACGTAGTGCTGAATGGATTCCCCAATCCGAATCCAATGCGGTTCGAATGGAAATTCGTGACTGTAACCAGGCCGATGCAAAGCCCGCTTGAGCAATTCATCCGGAACATTGTCACTGTTCAGTAATTCGATGTCTGCCATCAATCCTCACTCGCTCAGTTCGGCGATGCGATCCAGGACGGCAACAATGTCCTGCGGTTCGTGATCAACCGTCAGCGAAATCCTGAAACGACTGGTTCCCACCGGCACTGTTGGTGGCCGAATCGCGGGCACAAACCAGCCATCCTGCTGCAACCGTTCTGACATTTTAACGACGTCTTTGTGGTGAGAGACGGTCAAGGGGACGATGGGGGCTGCTCCATCGCCAATGATCGTCAGCCCCACGGACCGGGCGTACGACCGGGCAAGTTGGTTGCGTTCCTGCAAAGCAGATCTTCGTCCCGGCTCGGACTGAATGATCTGCAGGCTTTGCAGTGCCGCCGCGCAGACAGCCGGAGGCAGTGCGGTTGAAAAAAACTGCGTTCTCGCCTGATTGCGCAGCAACTCGATGGTCGTGCGACCCCCGGTCACAAAGCCTCCCAGACAACCGACAGCTTTGCTGAGCGTGCCGATGTGCACGAACGGGCGCGATTGAATTCCTGAGCATTCACACGCTCCTCGCCCATGCAGACCGAGCACGCCGGTCCCGTGCGCTTCGTCCACCACGACCGCAAGTTGGAACTGGTCGGCGATGTCGCATAGCGCTCGCAGCGGAGCGACGGTGCCGTCCATACTGAAGACGCCATCGGTGATCAGAAACCCGTGTTCATATTCAGACCTCGTTTTTTTAATTTCTGCGACCAGGCAGTCGAGGTCGTTTCGTGAGTAGACTGACACGTGTGCCTTTGTTCCGCGGGCCGCGTCGATCAGGCTGGCATGATTCTCCCGCTCACTGAAGATGACATCCTGCGGGCGAACCAGTGCCTGTATCGTTCCCAGATTGGCAGCAAATCCCGTCGGAAACAACAACGCCGCTTCACACGATTCGAATTCTGCCAGTCGCTTCTCCAGTTCGACGTGCAGACGCGAACGACCGGCAATCAGTCCACTGGAAGTGGCGCCCGATTGTCGGCTCGCCGCTTCCGCAAAGGCGGCGCAGACCGCCGGATCATGAGCGAGACTGAGATAGTCGTTCGAGCCGAAGTTGGTCAGCTCCTGTCCGTTGACAAGACAACGTCCGTGAGGAAGCGAGTCAACCTGCCGAGCGAACCGGCGACGACCTGCCGTCTCGAGGTCCTGCAGGCGCTGATGCAGTGCATCATCAAGGGAAGCAGCCATCAGCCAAACTTCCAAAGCAGTGCGTCATGTCCCTGCCGGATCAACTGGCAGCTTTGGGCAAGCGGGCACTCGATCATGCGCATCGGAAGTCCGGGCCAGTCGGAGAGGTTCGGCCAGATTCCGTCGAGCTCCAGCGCGCCGGAATAAACGCGTTGAACATTTCCTCGATTCCCCGAGACCGGGCCCTCCCACGTCAGGTAGTCCGTCCGGTGAATCGGTAATTCTGTTGCCGGAACACAATGCCCCTTTTGAGGGAATTCCGAAAGTCTCCAGGACGCCAGACCTTCCCCCTCTTCGACCAGAAAGTCCCAGTGCAGGAACGGATGATCGTGTTCAAGAATGACAAATTGTCGACGCTGCACAGGGAGTCTCGCCGGACGGACGGAAGAATCAGCACCCGATGCCACAGCTGCCGACCCGTCGGAGTTGTGGTCTTCGCATCTGCGTTCAACGTTGCGAGCGACAGCCGTATGGCTGCCAAAAACACTTCGACGCGGGACCAGCAGTGGAACGTTCACGCTAGTCATCGTCACCGGACCGCAGCAACGGTTTGCAGTACTGCCAGAGGTTCAAATCAATCAATTCATGTTCCAGAGTCTCGGCATCCGTGCTGGCCAGCGAGTCTCTGACCAGTTCGATGAGGATCTCAGCAAACCGCTCCCGCGCGCGATGAACCAACACGCGAACGTTCCCGGAAGAAATCTCCTTTTGCAGCAGGTTGCTCACCAGTTCCGCGAGTTCGGGAGATCGCATCTGAGGGTTCTCAGAACGAGCCTTCAGGACGGTGTGCCACGCCTTGCCGGACTGTTCTTCGTTCTGCCGGAGTTCCGCCCAGCCTTTGCCGAGCAGCGAATCACGCCAACTGGTTTGAAACTGAGCGTCAAGCTGCAGACTGGAGTCGGCGGTGCCGGCCAGCATGCTCTCGTGTTCAAGAGCCGCCGCTGAGTATTTTTTCCGTCGTCGGCCAAAATCAGCCACGAGGTGATAGATGACCGTCTTGATGTAACTGCGAAAACGTCCTTTGTCTGCTGATACGTTGGCGAAGTCTCCGCGGACGAAACGAAGGGCAAACTCCTGAAAGACTTCGTCGGCGGCTTCACGGTCCCGCAGGCACGCCATCAGGTACCGCTGAATGGCGTCGCTGTAGCGTTCGATCAGCCGGGCCCTGGCCGCTGACGTTTCCTCGGATTCGTCGGAATGCGCCTGACGGACAACAGACCACAGTGTTTCTATCTGGCTCAGTCGTGGATCTGCCAAAGGGTCACCTGCCTTACGGGGACGATCTTGCCGACGGACTATGCATGGTGGCGAATTTTTTCCGCGGCAGCAACAGCCAGCTCGTCACAACGTTCATTCTCGGGGTGTCCGGAATGGCCTTTGACCACCGTGAAGACAACTTCGTGCCGGGACAGCAGCGCATCCAGCTGTTTCCAAAGTTCGACATTCTTTACCGGTAAGAACTTTCGGCCCTGCTTCCGCCGCCAGCCATTGCGTTTCCAGCCCTCGACCCAGGAGCGACACCCATCCGCGACGTACTTGCTGTCGGTGACGATATCAACCTTCGATCGTCGAGTGAGACGCTGCAGGCCTTCGATCACCGCCTGCAGTTCCATCTGGTTGTTGGTGGTATTTGCTTCCCCACCGCTGAACTCTCTTTCATTGTCACTGGCCGGGTGCCGG
>JBDOMX010000145.1:0-18566 GCA_039831615.1 Planctomycetaceae bacterium | reverse complement strand
AGGTGAGCCTTCATCATCACGAAGGTTGCAGCCGGAAGTCCTAAGCCTGTCGCTTTCTGGATTTGAGATTTCCAATCTGGAATTTTCAAGATGCCGGACTCTCCACGCACGCCTCACGATTCACTGCTGGCAACAATCGCCCTGTCCCGTGTCCACGGACTCGGACCGCGACTGATGACGGCGTTGCTGGATCAATTCGAATCCGCGACGGCGGTGCTCGAGCAGTCGCGTGAGATTCTGCAGCAGGTGAACGGTCTGGGGCCGGCAATCGTCGATCGAATTGTTCAATGCGATCAACGCGAGGCAGCATCCTACCTCAACCGATGCAGGCAACTCGGAGTTGATTTGTATCAACCGCAGGATGAGTGTTATCCGCCATTGCTGGCGGAAATCGTCGACTCACCAGGACTTCTGCACTGTCGAGGTTCGTTGTCGGCACAGGACCAGCTGGCGATTGGAATTGTGGGCTCGCGGCGCTGCAGCCCGTATGGAATTCGACAGGCTGGCCGGCTGGCCGGGGCACTTGTGAGAGCCGGATTCACTGTCGTTAGCGGGCTGGCGCGAGGAATCGACGCGGCAGCTCATCGGGGAGCACTGACCGCGGGCGGACGAACAATCGCCGTCCTGGCAACCGGGGTGGAGTCCATCTATCCCCCGGAACACGAGGAACTCGCCGGACACATCACCGAACATGGCGCCTTAATCAGTGAATTCCCGTTGGATCAGAGACCACGTCGAGGACTCTTTCCACAACGAAACCGGATCATCAGTGGGATGTGCCAGGGGGTCATCATCATTGAAGCAACGCGCCGTTCCGGGGCCCTGCACACAGTTCGACATGCGATGGAACAGGGGCGAGAAGTCTTCGCAATTCCGGGGCCAGTCGACAGCATCACCAGTGAAGGATGTCATGATCTGATTCGCGATGGAGTCACCCTGATTTGCACCGTTGATGATGTCCTTGAGCAACTCGGTCCGTTGACAACTCCTGCAAACCCGTGTGCGGACAGGACAGTGCATCATCCCCGTGAGATGGTATTGAACCCTCAGGAGTCAGAAATTCTGAATGCAATTTCAAACGCTGGTACACCTGTCGACGAAGTTGTCCGCGCGACCCGGCTGGATCCCTCAAGAGTTCTTGCCACGCTGACCGTCCTGGAAATGCGGCGATTCGTCCGCCGACTGCCCGGCAATATTGTCGTCAGGACATAGCCTGTCCCGCAGGATGTCCCGCTGTAAATGTCGTGAGTCACGACTCGCGAGCCAGATTCTGCAGTGGACGGACACCGCTGTTCTGCCCTTCGTTGGCGCCAGGAAGGGGTCGTGGACTACACGTCGCACAGCTCAACCGCTTCTGCCAGACTGGTCATGGGATCTCGCGTTGGCAGGAATTCCTGTCCGAGGTATCCATCATAGCCTGTCTCAACGATTGCCCGGCAGATGGCCGGGTAGTTGAGTTCCTGCTGATCATCCAGTTCATGGCGTCCAGGATTGCCGGCAGTGTGATAGTGGCCAAAGTACATGTGGTTGTCCTGAATCGAGCGCATGACGTCGCCTTCCATGATCTGCATGTGATAGATGTCATACAGGAGTTTGAAATTGTTTGATGCGACCTGTTTTACGAGCTCAATTCCCCATTCGCTCCTGTCGCACATGTAATCGTGATGGTCGACTCGACTGTTCAGCAGCTCCATGTTGACGATCACGCCGGCTTTCTCGGCGACCGGCAAGATCTTCTTCAGAGCAATCACGCAGTTTTTCAAGCCAACACGGTCATCCATGCCGTTGCGATTGCCTGAGAAGCAGATCACGTTGCGGAATCCAGCCGACGCGTTGGCTTCAATGGCAGAATGAATCGTCCTCAGGCACGACTCATGGTAGGCCGGATCATTCAGGCCTTTCGTGATGCCGTGTGTCTTTGTCATCGTACAGACGAGGTTGTGCTTCTTTAGAACCGGGAATTGATCCGGTGTGAGAAGATCGAGGCCGGCCATTCCCATGGATGCTGCGACTTCGGCGAGGTCTTCGAGATCGGTGTCCTGAAAGCACCAACGGCAGATACTTTGCCTGATCCGGCCGTTCTTCACCGTCTGCGTGGTGACGGCACTCCGGCCAATCGCGGCAGCACTGGCCAACGCGGTCGCTGCTGTTGCCTGCAGAAGAGCTCGACGCGAAGTGTGACTGGCAGTTGTGGATACCATGACTCAATTTCCTTGTGTGGATTCGCGACGGGCCGGAGCCTGGCTGTTGGATTCGAAATCGCTTCAGGTATTCTACGGAGCGAGACCGCCGGAAACAGTCGTCCCGGACGATTCTGCTCACTCAACAATATACAGAAAGTCATCTCTTGGAATCTCAGTTTCCCGCAGAAATGCTGAAGCGGATTGAACGTACCGGAGTCATTGCCGTTTTGATTCTGGACGATGCAGCGCATGCGGTGCCTTTGGCTCAGGCTCTGCTCGCCGGAGGCGTTGATGTAATGGAGCTGACACTGCGTACTGACGCGGCCGTTGACGGACTCAGACGAATTCGAGAGCAAGTGCCTGAAATACTGGCAGGTATCGGGACGGTGCTGAACGTCGATCAGATTGATGACGTCGTGGCCGCAGGAGCTCATTTCGCTGTGTCACCAGGATTCAACGCGGCGGTGGTCAGGAAAGCTCAGGATGTCGGTCTGCCCTTTGCTCCGGGCGTCATGACTCCTTCAGAAATTGAGGCCGCCATTCAGCTGGGATGTCGTGAACTCAAGTTCTTTCCTGCTGAACCCAGCGGCGGAATCAAGATGCTCGACAGCATCCGAGCACCCTACGCTCATTTGGGCATTCGATTTGTGCCCCTTGGTGGAGTGCATGCCGACAACATGTCATCGTGGGTGAGTCATCCCGGCGTGTTAGCCGTTGGTGGATCCTGGTTGGCGCCCAAAGACCTGATTTCTGACCAAAACTGGGACGAGATCACGCGCCGCGCGGTGGCAGCCCGCAGAATAGCGGATGCAAACAGTAACGCGTAGCAACGCGCAAACTCCCCTCGTCCGCTCCGTCGGCGCGTTTCCATCGCAGAGAAGAACAGTCACGCCGACATGATCCATCCGGCAGCCGCAGTGATCTGGTCTGCCACGAACAACCACGACGAAAGGTACCTTGCACATGTCTCAATTTATCACCTTCGGCGAAATCATGATGCGGATGGCTCCATCCGGCTTCCTCCGACTTCAGCAAACACTGCCGGGTTCGATTGACGTGACATTTGCCGGAGCAGAGGCCAATGTCGCTGCCTCACTTTCCATGTTGGGAGCTGACGTCGGGTTCGTCTCATCGCTTCCTGACAATCCGTTGGCCGATGCCTGTCTCAGCACATTGCGGGGACTTGGTATCAGCACATCGGGAGTGCTGAAATCGAAAGCAGGCCGTCTCGGCATCTACTTTGTGGAAGCGGGGGCCAATCAGCGTCCCAGTCGAGTCACGTACGACCGTGCCGGTTCTGCCATCAGCCTCACGCCACCAAACGCATGGGACTGGGACCGACTTCTCGACGGAGCAAAATCGCTCCACATCACGGGGATCACACCGGCACTCTCAAAAGACGCTGCAGATTCCACACTCGCTGCAGTCCAGGCTGCACAGGAAAAACAGATCCAGGTCTCCTGTGATCTCAACTACCGAGCAAAACTCTGGAACTGGCAGAGTGGTACGCCGCGGCAACAGCTGGCGGGCGAAACAATGTCTGAAATTCTGCCTTTTGTCGATGTCCTCATTGCCAATGAAGCCGACTGCGGTGATGTGCTTGGGATCCATGCCGGTCACAGCCACGTCGATTCCGGCAATGTTGAAGTGGACGCTTATCCTGCCGTCGCCCGGCAGGTTGCAGAACGATTTCCGAATATTAAATTTGTGGCAACGACGCTGCGTGAAAGCATTTCCGCCAGCCATAACAACTGGGGTGCGATGCTGTTTGACGTCGCTGACGACAAGGCGTTTTTTGCGCCGGAAACAGACGGCCGGTATCATCCTTATCAGATTCGCAACATCGTTGACCGGGTCGGCGGCGGAGACTCCTTTTCAGCCGGTCTGTTGTTCGCTCTGGAACACAAAGACTACGCCGGTCCTCATGAAGCGTTGAATTTTGCTGCGGCAGCCTCCTGTCTGGCACATTCAGTCCTCGGCGATTTCAACTACAGCAGCCGCGGGGAAGTTGATGCGCTGATGGGTGGCAGCGCGGCCGGACGCGTGGTGCGATAGAGCAGTTTTCGAAAAATCGTGGCGGGTTCTGGCTCGCGGAGGCAATGGATGATGGGCTCTGGCACTTCCGCCGCGGCCACGAATCAGCGTAACACGCTGTAGACATTTCGAACCTGCCGCTGCGGCAATGCGACCATGGTTTGTTCCGTTTCCGATGAGCTGTACGATCTCCTGAGGATCGTCGACCTGACCCTGAGATCAAACATCACTCTCGGCAGCTCCGGTGAACTCGCGTTTGTGCGCGATGACCAGCGCGGCGGCCAAAAAAAGTGATGTCAGAGCGGCCAGCCAGAAAATCTGAACGTACCAGGGACCTTCGGCCAGCGACTGAGCGAACAGCGGATTGTCCTGAATGTCGGGACCCGGCTGCACCCAGTCGACGAATAACGCACGCAATCGATACTGCACCGTGATGCGGTTAATGATTGCCGGGATGAAACTGATGAATCCCTCCACTCCAACCGTCCAGGCGACGCAGAACAACATTGCCCGTTGAGGTGCGATCGCTCCCACGAGCAGGAAAGTCGCCGCGTACGAAACAGACGACAGAACACACAGTGGAACCATCCCCATCCAGATCTGAATCGCAGTATTCTGGCCGGTAAAGAGGACCGCAAAGGTCAGGCCGACGATCGCCGCAGTGGTTGCCCACGCAATGGCCACAAGGTATTTGCCGAGTAACAACCAGAAAACACCATTCGGCCGAGTTGCCAGATAAACCCAGCTTCGTTGCTCGAGTTCCGTGGCAATTGCGGGGCCTGCACTGAGCAGCACACCCATGGCACAGGTAATACACGGCACCAGCAGATAGATTGCAATGGACCACAGTTCGTGTGAATCGAATTCCTCCGGCGCATTTGCCAGCGGAAACAATCGAATCAGTCCGGAAATCAGAATCGGAAACCCGGCCAGAACAAACCACCACGTGATGCGACCGGCGGTCATGATTCGCGAATACTCAAACCGCACCGCCGCAAACAGGGTTTTCATCGTTCGCCTCGGTGAATCTTCATGAGCGAATTGAACAGAGTCTGCAGCGAATCATCGGCGGTTTTCATTTCGTCCACCCGCAGGTTGTATTCGGCAATCCATACCGGAAGCCGGGCAAAGAATCTGGCGGTTTGACAAGTCGCAACACGCAACAGCTCACGCCCCGACGGACTGCGACCCAGACTCACACGCTCGGCCAGCCCGTGTGCCATGATCAGGCTCGCCAGTCTTTGTGGATCATTGCAAATGATCTGGACTTCCACGGGCAAGTCATAGAGCAGTTCATGAACTTCGTCAGCTGTGCCTGAGGCCAGCAGTCTGCCTCCGGAGATTAAGAGAAACGAATCTGTGACCGCTTCGATTTCGTGCAGCACATGGCTGGCCAGAATCAGGCTTCCACCGTCGGCGATCCGTTTCCTCAACACGTCAGTCAGTTCAGCTCGACCTATTGGATCCAGGCCGCTGAGCGGTTCATCCAGAATCAACAGCTGAGGATCGTGAGCAATCGCCTGAGCCATTTTCGTGCGCTGCCGCATACCGCGTGAGTAGGCGGAAATCGGGCGATTCATGCCGTCCTGCATTCCCACCAGGCTCATACAGTCGGCCGCACGTTCTCTCGCCTGACGGCGTTCTGTGCCATGCATTTCAAGCAGGAAGGTGACCCACTTGAGCCCGGTGATGGAGGAATAGAGCCCTTCGAACCCAGGACAGAATCCGATTCGTTTCATCAGTCCCGGATTATTTCGAGGGTTCTGCCCCAAAACCCGAACGCTGCCACGGGTTGGCACGAGCTGACCGATGAGCAGATTCAGCAGAGTACTTTTGCCGGCACCGTTGGGTCCGAGCAATCCATAGGCTCCCTGCGGGAGTGTCAGGCAAATGTCATTGACGCCCAGCACGTTTCCGTAGAGTTTCGTGACGGAATCAAACTGAATCAGCGGAGTCGCAGAAACAGGTTCACTCATGGATTTCTCGTGATTCATCCATTTGACCGTGTGTCAGTAAGCGTCATTTCTGTCCCATGGTGCTCAGCTGCATCGGGGTCAGCGGTGGCCGTACAGTCCGGAGCCGACCATGTTACTTTCGGCGGGCGCGGCGATGTGCCCGGCGAGCTCGGGTGCGGATGGCCCGGGCCCGTGATTCTTCCAGCCGGTGGTTGAGGACCGCCTCGGGATGGGCGGCGGCCCAGCGGTTAGGGAGCAGCTCCTCAAGGCACTGGTCATCCGCGTGGATGCGGAGGAGAAGGTCGCGCACGTAGGCCCAGGGTTCGATACGATGACGCTTGGCCCCTGCAAGAATCGTATACAGCACGGCGGCTCTCGGTCCCGCCGCTTCACTGCCCAGGAAGAGCCAGTTTTTTCGGCCAACGGCCTGGTGGCGCAACGTCCGCTCGCTGACGTTGTTGTCGATCGTCAGGCGACCGTCTTCGGTGTAGCGACGCAGAGCCGTCCACTGGTTACGTGCATAGGTTACGGCTTTTCCCAGGGAGCTTTTCGGCAGCGCACGGGGAGTCTGCTCGGTCAGGTACGTTTCAATCCTGTCGAGCACAGGAATCGCTTCACGAACCCGAAGCTCGCGACGCGCGTCGACCGACCTGTCATGCGCACGGTCTTCAATGTCGTACAGTTGCCGGATCCATTCCAGTACCTGGTGCGACTCACGTGGATAGCTGCCGACGGCGTCGAAGAATTTGCTTCGCGCATGCGCCCAGCATGCAACTTCGATGACGCTCGATCCAATGTCCGAAAACATCGCGTCGTAGCCCGTATACGCGTCAGCATGTAAGTATCCTGAATAGCCTTCCAGAAAACCTGCCGGGCCGGCGCGGCTGCGATTGTTGGTGAAATCGTACACGGAGTACGGATGTTGATCGTCTCCGATGTACGTCCAGAAGTAGCCTTTGAAACTGCCTTCATCGCCACCCAGCACCGTGACATGGGTGTCGTCCGTCCACATCATCGCCGATTGAAGAACCCGCTGCTGCTGGAGTTCATACAACGGTTGAAAGAGATTGGCCACGGCCTTCATCCAGTCGCACAGCGTACTTCGCGACAGATAAACGCCGTACCGTGTGAGAATGTCTTCCAGGCGATACAGCGGCAGATGATCGCTGAACTTGCCGACGACCACTTCCGTGATCAGACCGGGGCCGGCGATACCGCCGGGAATCGGTCGCGGGGGAAGCGGAGCCGAGCAGACGCCTTGTTTGCAATGACGGCAGGCGTATTTGGGACGCACGTGGATGTGAGCGACCAGTTTGGCCGGCTCAAATTCGAGCTCCCGTGTGACGTCTTCGCTGATACGATTCATCTGGCGGCGACAGCACGAGCATACTTTTTCTTCAGGCGACAAGTCGTGCTCATGGCAAATTTGCCGCAGTTTATCCCAGTCAATTGTGCGTCTTCTGCGACGCTGATGGCTTTTGACTTCGGTGTCGGCTGCCGCGTCCGGCGTGGCAGACTCCGGCGGCTCATCCGGCAGTGGCGAATCCAACTCGAATAAGTGTCCCTGCCCTTCGCCTTCGGTGAATCGCTCTCGTCGCCGACCAAACGTCCAGCGTTTGTACCAGGCGAGTTCCTCAAGCGTGGCGGCATGCGATTGTTGCAGCTCCTGGTACGTGGCAGCCGTTTCGTCGAGCACTCGATTGAGTTCGGCAACCTGCTGTGCTGACTCAGCCGCCTGTCGTTCCGCCTGCTGCCTGGTATCGGCAACCTGTTGCTCCAACTGCAACGATTGCCTGAACGCTGCTAACAACAGCTGGTGGTATTCCGTCAGATCGTGGGGAAGTGAGTTGTCATCCATGTCGCCAATGGTTGTAGCAACTCAATGCGATCGCGCAAGACCCATTTGGAAAAAACTGACAGAAAAAGAACACGGCTTCAACCACTGCGGCGATACCGCCTGCGCCGACGTCCCGTCCTCAGATCAGGTCCACCCAGCAACTTGACCAATTGTGGGTAATCAAGCTCAATGCCTTCCTCGTCGCCTGCGGTCGTCAGTAATTGAAACACCCCACGCTCCAACCGTTTGTACCAGATGCAGAATCCGTCGCGATCCCAAAACAAAATCTTGATTCGATCGCGACGACGATTCAGGAACAGGAACAAGTGACCAGACGTGGGGTCCTGGTCGAAGACCTCCTGCGCTCGCCCCATCAGACGATCGAAGCTGTAACTCATGCTGGTGGGCGTGGTGCACATGAAGATCCGCACGTCGGAAAAGTCGATCATGATTTCGGTGCCTTCCAGGGACGCAACGCGCCGGCAGCCCGAATGACTTCCACCAGCACGGCCTGGCCGACCCCCAATGGCAGCCGAACAATGCTGCCGTTGGGCAACTCGATTTCTACTGGTGACGCCTTCAAAGAGATCGGCACGAATGCTGCCCCTTCAGCCGACTCGGCTTTCTCGCGAGCCACTTTCTCAGCAACCAGCGGCTCCGGGACGCCCTCCTTTAGCCGATCCTTCCAGCGATAGAAGGTCGATCGAGAAACTCCTTCCTTGAGGCAGAAAACGTCGATCTCCAAACCGCTCGCCTGAAAACTCTCAAGGCGATCCTGCCAATCCAAATACTCGTCCAAATCGCTTTGTGGTCGACCCATTCGCGTGTCTCCAAAGAGTGCTGTGGCTCAGCACACAATACTACGCGACCCCGCAAGTATGGATCTGACGGACGCTTACTCCATTTGACCGTGTGTCATACATTCATTGGTGCCGAAACGCGTCGATACAGGATCGTTAATGACACAACCGTGATCGTTGATAACACAGCAACCGGCGCAACGATATCTACTTCTGTTTCGGCACGAACGTCAAGCAGCCACCCCTGGACATCAGCGATCACGTGAAACAGAGACAGCATTTCCAGTGGTGTGTGAGTGCCGGCGTTGACAAATGACGACGTCACCGAATATGCGATCAGTCCAAAAATCCACACAGCGAACCAGGCAAACAATGCGAACCGCGTTTCAGTGGTGAGCGACGACAGCATCAGCCCGAGGCACGTGGTTGGAATCACCATCGTGGCGGTAGCTCCAAGAATGCGCAACGGAATGTCCCACGTCTCCAGGACAATGGAGATATCCGGGGAAAGCAGAACGCCGGTGCAATACAGCACGATTCCCGGAACGAGGGAAATCACGAGAATGTAGCAAGCCACTGTCGCGGCCTTGCCACAAATATACTGCGTTCTGGAAATCGGTCGACTGAAATACAGCAGGAACGCTCGCGACCGGATGTCCTGAGAAATCAACGGGGGAGCGATAATGCCGACCACTCCAATCAGCATGATTCCCTGAACACGCTGGAATAATACCTGAAGCAGCGAACACCAGAACTCATGGCGATATTTCACGAGATCCTGCATTGCCGTCGCATTGGCGTCAAAGGTATTTTGAAGCGCCGTGGATCCGCCGTGTCCGAGGAACAGCTGGACAACTCCACCCGTTAAAAACGCTGACGAATTTCCGTCAGAAACTGCCTGCTCAAACATATAAATGAGCATTGCCATCAGCACGCCCGGTATCCAGGCAAAAAACACAATCCGTCTCAGCCACATGCTCTGCCAGGCTCGGCGGATTCCAATCCGTGCAATCACGGTCCACCGCGACTCGGCGGATTCCAATGGACCGGACCAGGCCCGGTATCCCAGACTATGAATCGGCATGACTGGTTTCCCGGACGGCCTTCAGGAAGACCTCTTCGAGCGACGTGCGCGAAGGAACGATGCTGCGCACGGCGATTCCTGTGTCTGCAGCCGCCTTCCAGACTGCGGGAGAGATTTCTTCCTCCGGCCCAAACACGCGCACAGAATAATCGGAAATGAGTTCTGTTCGTGCGCCGCGCTTCTGCAGGCCGGCAGCAAACGACTGCGCATCTCCCAGCACGGTGACAGTCAGCGACGGATCCGGCGACCGACGAAGCACCTCGAGATTCTCACACAACGTCACGCGGCCGGCTGCCAGAATAACAACGCGATCACAAACAACCTGCACGTCGGGGAGAATATGAGTGCAAATGATGATCGCTTTTTTCATCTGATGCGACAGAATCTGAATCCGGCTTAACATCGACTCACGTTCTTCCGGATCCAGTCCCGAAGTGGGCTCGTCCAGAATCAGCAGTTCAGGATCATGCACAATGGCCATGGCAAATCGAAGTTTTTGACGCATGCCGGTCGAATACGTTTCGACGTTTCGATATCGCTCCTGTCCCGCTCCGCAAAAATCGAGAATCTCGTGACCTCGTCGCAATGCTTCTGTTGTCGGAAAACGCGATAGCTGAGCCGCCATCTGAACAGATTCGATGCCGGAAAGTCCATGCATGTAGCAGTCGTCTTCCGGCATGTACCCAACCCTGGTCCGGATCTCACGGCACTCACTGACAATGTCATGCCCCAGTACTCGGCCGCTGCCCGAGGTGCAGTGGACAAGGCCGAGCAACACCTTGATCAGCGTGCTCTTGCCGGCACCGTTGGGCCCCAACAGGCCAGTAATTCCTCCATCCATACTGAGAGTGAGATGATCGATCGCGCGAAACGCACCGTAATCCTTGGTGAGATTGTCCAGTTCAATCAGCGACAATAGCAAGTCCTCGTGTGGAGACCGCGATCAGAAAGCGATCGACGTCGTTGAGCGGCAGGCAATTGTCATTGAGCGACGGTAATGACTGCCTGTCGACCAGAATCGCCGAACGAACGATCCCTGTCTGCGGATTCCTGGTTTTTGCTGTTTTCAGGATGAAATTGTCTGTGTTTCGCAGTACCTGCACTCAACGCAGGACGCGTTTCTTAATGTGCCCCCGTCTCAATTGCAATTCGCGATACTTGAGTGATTCCAGGCACGCCTCACTCGATCGCCCGAATTTTCGTCCAACTGTAGCGGATGCAGAAGACTGGCGAAAAACGCAATTTCAGCCACCAAGTCCGGCAATCGTGGTTCTTGCTGTGGTCGTCCGTTCTTTTGGGCTCTGCTGCGGGATTCCTCGGACTGTGGATCTGGCATTCCACAGCCAACGGCCGATTCAATCCAAGACGGTCCTCCGGCTGACTCACCCCCAGCGGTGCATGATGAACGTCAATGACGTTTGATCGAATCTTCTTCTTGCGGGCGCCGATTACCTGACTTTCCGTTTCATTCCACTGACGGTGCCCTGAATTGCCGTTGTTTAAGTGACGAGCATCGGTGAGCCAACCGGATTCCTCACCGCACACGGTGCAGAAAGACACGATCCGGCCACATGAGATCTTCTTCCATGCCGCGTTTCTCAGTCAATTCTCACAAGCCCAATCTCATTGCCGGAATGATCCTCGTGATGAGTCTTGGTGTGTTGTACCTCAGTTTTGAGCCGGTTCCGGCAGGCGAAACTCCCAACTCAGCAGCGGACAGTCAATTCTCCCCCATTGAGGATTTCCGCGTCGAGGATTTCGAAGTCCCGATGCCGCCTGGAGCGGCCGAGTTGCCGGTCGTCGAATCGGATCCCGATGACTCCGATGTGCCGGATCCCGTCCTCGCCGCCGCGCCGTCGACTCTGTCCAACATTGAACTCATCGAATACTCATTGTTTCTGCTCAAAGATGGCGCGGAATTCCTCGACCAGTTAGATACCTATACAGCCGTTTTTCACAAACAGGAACGGCTCGGTGGCGATCTCTCCGAAGTGCAGACGATCGATGTGAAAATCCGCCAGAGCCGGCCATTCGCTGTCTATATGAGATGGCGCAATGGAGATCGTGGACGACAGCTTCTGTACAGCGACGAATACGACGACGGGGACATGGTCGTCAAACTGGGCGGATTCAAAGGCCGACTTCTGCCAGGGATCAAGCTCAACCCCAAAGGCAGCAGAGCCCTCGAAAAAGCCCGTCATCCAGTCACCCAGGCGGGTCTCCAGGGCATGGTTGATCAGATGATCGCCCACCGCCGCCGGGACCTTTCCAGGGGCCATGGAATGCGATGTACGCGGCTGCCGAATCAGGAATTCGACGAACGGGACTGTTTCTGTTTCCTGTATGAATACGAATCGCCACAGATCTCGAAGGAGTATCGTAAAAGTCTGATCCTTCTGGACGCGAAACGCCATATCCCCCTCATGGCTCGCAACTATACCTGGGCTGCGGAAGCAGATGATCTCTCTGAAGACGATCTCGACGCACTGACCCTCACGGAGAATTATGCGTTCACAAACGTTGACTTCTCGAAGGTTCTCACGGCGATCGAGTTCAGTCGCAAAAATCCACGCTATCGCATGTAGATCCCAACGGCAGTGCGACGAATCAGTGCAGCCGAGCTCGGACGACGTCGCCTCAGCTTTCCTGCGGGATAGCTGGCTGCAGTGTTTTCAGTTCACCAGCAGATGAATATCGGTGCGAATCCGGAGCGTTTCTGTTTCCGGGGCGTCAACTCTCGATGCTGCAGACCTGCCAGGTCATTGCGTCCGGCAACTCACGAGCCATAATGGTTGCTCCCGCTTGAGTCCCAGGGAGCCCTCCTGCCGTGATCAGCCGATTTGCACTTCGTCATCCAGCCGCCCGAATGTTACCTCCGAACGGGTGTTCTCGCATCAGGCTGGTCCTTGCAACAATAGCCGTTCTTGTTTCGGCATGCGGAAATTCAACTGCCGACGAACAGGAACGGTTCTTTGAATCACAGATTCGCCCGCTCCTTGTTGAGCATTGTCTCGAATGTCACGGGCCGACGGAGCAGTCCGGCGAATTGCGTCTGGATTCTCGTGACCATTTGCTCAAGGGGGGGGAATCCGGACCGGTTGTGATTCCAGGCAATCCGAACGCCAGTCGACTGATTCAGGCCGTGCGGCGCTCGAACGACCTGGCGATGCCGCCGGAAAAAGAACTCGGTCCGCAACAGATTGCGGCCCTTGAACACTGGGTGCAGCTGGGAGCCCAATGGCCACAGGCCAGCGGGCCACTTACCAATCCGAAAGACGACGTGGCGCGAAATCATTGGGCGTTTCAGGCCGTTCGACGTGTTGTGCCACCAACGACGAGAATGAAGAGCTGGAGCCGCACTCCGGTGGACGCGTTTGTGCTCCGACGGCTCGAACAACAACAGCTGAGTCCCTCGCCCGCAGCTGACGCTCGGACCTTGATTCGCCGTGCTGCCATGGGACTGACAGGACTCGTTCCGGCGCCGGATGCAGTGGACACGTTCGTTGACAGCGACAACCAGGCTGCCTGGGAAGAAGTCATTGACGATCTGCTGGAGTCCCCTGCTTACGGTGAACAGTGGGCTCGCCACTGGCTGGACATCGCTCGTTACTCGGACACCAAGGGCTATGTCTACGCTCGCGAAGAACGCAGGTGGGTCCATGCATGGAGCTACCGCGACTGGGTCATCGATGCACTCAATTCCGATATGTCCTACGACCGCTTCCTGTTGTTGCAGCTGGCGGCTGATCAGGTGCCGGATTGCGATCCCCACGACCTGGCAGCCATGGGGTTTTTGACGCTTGGGCGACGCTTTCTGGGTGTGACGCGCGACATCATGGATGACCGCATCGACACCATCACGCGAGGAACGATGGGACTTACCGTGGCATGTGCCCGTTGCCACGACCATAAATACGATCCGATTCCAACGACCGACTACTATTCCCTCTACGGAGTTCTACACAGTTGTGAAGAGCAACGCATTGAACTGCCTGCGGCTTCCGCAGCCACTGCCGACTGGCAGGAAGAATTGACAGTTCGTCGCAAAAAATTTCAGGACCGTTACAACGCGGAGCGTCTCATCGCCGCTGAACGTTGCCGAGACATGCTGGGTGAATACCTGAAGATCCAACTTGACCTGAACTCTGTACCTCCCCAGGGTTTCGATCAAATCCTGCTGCCGGATGATGTCCTCCCCGAATTTGCCCGCCGCTGGGATGAGTACCTGCGATCCGCGAAGCTAAGAAACGACCCCGTTTTTCGTCATTGGCACGCATTCGCTGAGTTGTCGGCCGAACAGTTTGCCCGAGAAGCATCCCTCATTCTCAATGACCTGCGCTCACGACCGCCCGGCGAGGTCAACCGGCGCATGGTCGCGGCATTCAGCAGTCCTCCAGCCAGCTTCATCGAAGTGATCGACGTGTACGAGGCCATCCTTGTCGCAGTCCGCGATCAGTGGCGCGAGTTGGTCGCAGCAGCAAATGCTGACGGGACCGAACTGCCGAGTCAGTTGAACGATCCCGAAGAGGAACAACTGCGTCAGGTACTGTACGGATTACGTTCGCCGTGCGAGGTGCCCGATGAGCGACTGGTGCATACGGAGTACTTTTTCACGACGGCTGTTTGCAGCGATCTGTGGCAACTGCAAAAGGAAATCGATCGCTGGATCAATTCCGCGCCGCACCAGCCCGTATTTGCACTCACCCTGGCGGACCGTTCGATCCAGACTGATCCAAGGGTTTTCAAACGAGGAAACCCCAAAACGCCGGGCAGGACTGTGCCACGACGATTTCTGTCCGTGTTAACCAATGACCCTGCTGCAGTTTTTCAATCGGGCAGTGGTCGTCTTGAGCTGGCTAAAGCAATCACTGATCCGGACAATCCGTTGACCGCACGGGTGATCGTCAATCGCGTCTGGGCGTGGCATTTTGGCAGAGGACTGGTGGACACCCCGAGTGATTTTGGAGTGCGCGCCGGTCAGCCGAGTCACCCGGATCTGCTCGACTGGCTTGCACGCGACTTCATTGATCACGACTGGAGTCTAAAACATCTGCATCGCAGGATTTTGCTTTCGGCAACGTATCGGCAGTCATCGGCCGAACCGACAGATGCGGTGCTGGCGGATCTCATTCGTCAACACGATCCGTCCAATCGGCTGCTCTGGAGGATGTCGCTGCACCGGCTGACGTTTGAAGAATTTCGTGATTCGATTCTCGCCGTGTCCGGCGAGCTGGACCGAAATCCAGGAGGTCGACCGGATGAACTGTTTGCCGATAATCCTTCATTGCGGCGAACGATTTACGGAGAAATTGATCGGCAGTTCTTCCCGACAGCACTGCGGGTTTTTGATGTGGCCAACCCGGATATCCATATTGCTCAACGCAGTGAAACAACAGTTCCTCAACAGGCGTTGTTTTATCTGAATCACTCGCTGGTCCACGATCGAGCCCGCCAGCTGGCAGCCCACACATCGACGACTACATCATCCATTGCGCGCATCGAACAGATGTTTCGGCACGTTCTGCAGCGTTCACCGAATTCGAACGAGATCAACGAAGCACAGTCTCTTATCGGGGGGGCTGCCTCAACGCCATCGATCGTCCGCACCCAGGTGAGAGCATGGTCGTACCTGTACGGAAAGTTCGATGACGTCCTCGGAAAAGTTGTCGATGCCGAACCGCTCCCGCACTTTACAGGGTCAGAATGGCAAGGCAGCTCAAAGTATCCGGACGACGCGCTCGGCTGGGTCCGGCTGTCAGCCACAGGCGGTCACCCAGGCAACGATCTTCAACACGCCTGTGTCCGACGCTGGACAGCCCCTCATGAAATGAAGATTGTCATTGAGTCGAAGCTGATTCACGAGGCCGAACCAGGAGACGGGATTCGTGTGTTCCTCGTCAGCAGCAGAACCGGACAGCTCGCCGGTGAGCACGTGCATCAACAGTCGGTTGACCTCAACGTCGACAGTGTTGCTGTCGTGGCCGGCGAAACGATCGACTTCGTGGCCGATATTGGCGATGGCCTCAACAACGACCAGTTCCTCTGGCAAATCACGATTCGGGAACGCGGCAGCGCGGAAACTGTAATGGCGTGGGATTCGCGCACTGACTTCACCGGCCCGGTTCCCGAACCACTCTCGCCCTGGGAACAACTCGCTCAAGTGCTGTTATGCAGCAACGAGTTCCTGTTCGTCGACTGAACGGACTGTGAGTCCATATGCGTCCTGGACCCTGTCAAATATCGGTCACGGAACGGCGACCATGGTACCGTCCGCATTCTTGACGTGTGGTCCGGAAGAATCAGAATGTCTCTTTCTGCGAGATGAATTCTATTTCACCAGAAGGATCGGATTGTCGCACACGACAGACACGCGGTAGCTGAGCGTTCCCCAGCTGGCCGCCAGGTTCTCAGGATCGACGCGGTGAGACGACATCACAATCAAATCGACTTCCTGTTCACTGCCGAATGATGCGATTTCGCGCAGGCGGTCACCGACGGGTGTGCGGACGACGACGTCGATCTCTGCCTCTCGAAATCGTTTTGCCATCTCATTGAGTTCGGAATCGACCCGCTCCTGCAGGCGATCGTAAAACTGCTGCGTTTCGTCATCAGGCGCGTCATCGTCGCTGCCAATCGTCTGAATGACGTGCAACAGAGTGACGCGGACGTTGTTCTCGACTGCCAGATCGAAGGCAATGTCCAGAGCCGCCTTGCTCCGACCGGTGATGTCGACGGGGACCAGAATATGATGAAATCGAAACAGCATTTGTGGTTCTCTCGCGAATAGACTGTGCCACGACTGTCGGCGGAGTGCCGCGCCGCCGTTTGTCGACTTCTTCCACCGGACGGGTGGCTGCAATCGAGGATTCCGGCAGGTTCAGCAGACGCTCATCCTGTTTATCGCGCCATGTATCGATGCTCAGCCCGGATTTCGTCTGCCTCCGCCGAGGATCTGGATTCGTTTGTACTCTCCGCGACAATGGCTACCGATCATCATGCTTACTCGCCAGTCATAGAATAATCCGCTCAATCCTTGAAGCAAAACACATGCCAAATCCGCTGATTGTGACGTGAGGCTGCTGATGACCGCCGGCCGGACGGATGAGGTTCATCAAATCGTGCAGCTTCGCACACCGCGCCCCGTAGTCACGAACAATGTTCAGTGATCCGCTCAGCGGATACTGGCGGAGTGCATTTCGCAATTCCTGTACGATAGAGTGTGCATGTCTCAAGGCGTCAGCGCCGAATCGTCCGGACGTGACCATCGCTTCCGGCATTGGTACAACGAAGCGGTCACCGCTGAACTTCGATTCGCGAATCGGTCTGCCGTGTGCGACAATGATGCCGGCGAAGTCACGTCGTGCAATATCCTCTGCTCATCTTGTGTCCCGTGACGGATGGCAAACATGCCCTACGAACATCTTTTGGTCCCAATCGACTGGGCTGATCCAGATCAGCGTGCTCTGGATGCTGCCATTGAGATGGCAACACAACATCGGGCCAGAACAACGTTGATCTATGTCATTGAGGCCATCGATGCCGAGGACGAAGACGAACTGCAGTCTTTCTACGCTGAGGTTGAGGACACTGTGCGGGAGCGTTTGCAGACTCTCATCGGACGATTCCAGCAGGCAGGATTGGTGGCCAGGTCTGAAATTGTCGTCGGTCATAAAGCTCGGACGATCGTTCAGTACACCGCGACTGCCTCAGTGGACCTGATCGTGATGCAATCAGAGCGATTCGACCTCCAGCATCCGGAGCTGGGTTTGAACAGCCTCAGCCATCAGGTTTCTCTGTTCAGTCAATGTCCCGTCATGTTGATCAAATAGCTGCCTGAAAGGAAAAACAGGATCCCCCTTATGGCGACTCATCCGGACTACTATTCAATTCTTGGTGTGAAGAAGGCTGCTGCGCCCGAGGAAATCCGTAAGGCATATAAGAAGCTTGCTCGGAAGTTTCATCCGGATGCAAATCCGGACGACGCGACAACGCTGGAAAAATTCAAGCAGATTCAGGCTGCCTGGGCAGTCCTTGGCGACGAGAAGAAACGCAGCAATTTCGACAAGTACGGAACTCCGGATGAGCCCCGGTCTTACGACGACCGATCTCAGGCCGGCGAGGGTCCCAGGAGCTGGTCTGCAGAAAGCGGTGAAGTCCCTTTCGACATTGAAGAACTCTTTGGGAGCTTTGGTGGTGGTCGACCGGGTGGCTCACACAGAACGCATCGCGGCGACTGGGCGGTCCGCGGGCATGACATTCGGACCCAGATCCAGGTTCCTTTCCAAATGGCTGCCGAAGGCGGCACGTACGAGCTGCGCCTGCAGCGCGACGATGGCTCCCCACCGGAAACGCTTGCCATTGCAATCCCAGCCGGCATCGACACCGGAAGTGTTGTGCGACTGGCGGGTCAGGGAGCGCCAGGCAGCAGTGGCGGAACGGCCGGAGATCTGCTGGTGTCACTGAATATCGCTCCGCATCCATGGTTTCGCCGCGAAGGAGCGAATGTACTGCTCGAGATTCCCATTTCAGTGTCAGAAAGCGGATTGGGTACCAAAGTGGACATCCCGACGGTCCTCGACGGGGTCATCACTCTGACAATTCCACCCGGAACTTCGAGCGGCAGCAAGCTCCGACTGCGTGGCAAAGGGATTCGAGACCGCCGGACCGGGAAAC
>JBDOMX010000334.1:0-4132 GCA_039831615.1 Planctomycetaceae bacterium | reverse complement strand
GACATTCGGGCCGTTGTCGCTGGTGAAGATGACGAGCGTGTTTTCGATCAATTTATGGCCGCTCCAACGAGGATCGTCGGTCGTCTTGAGCTTCTTCAGAAGCTTGCCAAAGACAACGTCGTTTTCCAGAACCATGTCCTCTCGGTCGCCTGCCTTTGTTTTGTCGCTGTAACGGCTTTGGCCTTTGATAGGTGTGCTAGCGATTTTATCGGGAACGGCGTAATCACCGTTGGGGTTTCGTTGAAAGTGATTCGCGTTTGGCACGTAGTACAGGAAGAAGGGTTCGTCGGCTTTCCTTGAATGACGATCAATAAACGCCTCGGCCTCATGCAGGTACAGGGGCCCGAGGTTTCGCAGTTCCCAATCCGGTGCGGCCAGGATCCGCCCTGCGCGTTTCTTCATGCCGATCAGCTTCATGCGGCTGCGGTCAGTGAAAGTGAAGCGGTCGTTGCGAATCAAAACACGCGGCTCTGTATCAAGCGGGTCTTCGGTGTTGCCCGGCACGCCGAAGTATTCGTCGAAGCCGTGATGAGTCGGCCCGTCGAGCAGTGGCTTCGTGAAGTCCACATCGTGAAAGTAGAAATCGTCGGCAGGTTCGCCCTCGCCGTCGTCGAATGACATGCCGACGTGATACTTGCCAATTCCGGCAGTGCGATAACCGTTCGCATGCAGCATTTCGGGCAGCGTCGTCAGCGCCTGCTGAATCATGGGAGCGTTCGGACCGTGAGGCAGCCAGCCCTGATACTTCAGGTAAGACCGATGAGAAAATCGTCCGGTCAACAGCGAATACCGCGTCGCACTGCACATCGAGGCCGGTGCGTAACCGTCCGTGAAAACGACCGCTGACCGAGCAAACTTTTCGAGGTTGGGAGTGCGTAATGTCCTCTTGATGGCCGGTGCATTGGGACTCAGGCGTACTCCGAGATAAGCACTGGTGTCGCCGATCCCCATATCGTCCGCCATCATGATGATGATGTTCGGCTTCGAGGGCCGTTCGGCTGCCTGAAGCTGACCGGCAAAGCATGGCGATAGAAAGGCCGCTACAACGAGTGCCGAGATGACTGTGTTCGACGTAGTTCTGTGCTGCAGTGTCTTCATAAAGTGTCAATCTTGCATTTGGCTACTGACAGGGTTCGATGGGGCTGTTCTTGCTGCGTGCTCGTGTTTCGCCGCTTGTAAGCCTGCTTCCCGTTTGGCACGTTGCATTGCGAAGCGCGGCGAATTCTTCTGCTTGAGGGACTCAAGGTCGCGCCCAGAGCATTCGTGTACTCTCGGTCTTCGATCGTTGTTTCACCTGCACTCTACCAACTCAAGTGATGCTCTCTTCGATTGGCTTTACGTGTTCGACTCCGACAAGTTTTTGATTCAATCCACTGTAAAAATAGGAGAGCCTATTCGGATCGAGTCCCAGTTGATGTAGCACCGTTGCGTGCAGATTCTTCACATGAAAGGGCTTGTCGACAGCTGCGGAGCCAAGTTCATCAGTCGCGCCGACACTGACGCCCCCTTTGATTCCTCCACCAGCCATCCACATTGTGAAGCCGTACGAATTGTGATCACGACCACTTCCTTTCGTATATTCTGCTGTCGGCTGACGACCAAACTCGCCGCCCCAGATGACCAAGGTCTCGTCGAGCAAGCCTCTGTCTTTCAAATCCTGCAGCAAACCGGCAATCGGTTTGTCAGTCGACCCGGCATGATGGTTGTGGTTCTTTTCCAAGTCCCCATGAGCGTCCCAATTTGCGTCGTTGTGTGCTCCACCAGAATAGACTTGAATGAAGCGCACACCTCGTTCAACCAATCGACGGGCCAGCAGACATCGTTTGCCGAAGTCTTTTGTCGTGGGATCGTCCATGCCGTACAGTTTTCCTGTGTACTCGGTCTCTTTGTCGAGTTCTACAGCTTCCGAAGCTGTTGTCTGCATGCCGTAGGCCAGTTCGTAGCTGGCAATTCTTGCGTCGAGATCGGAGTTGCCTGTTCGAGTTGAAGCATGACGCCTGTTTGCTCGTTGAATGGAGTCGATCACGTCTCGCTGAATGCCACCACTCATGTGTGCCGGTGGAGCAAGATCAAGGATCGGCGCACCTTCGGTCTTAAAATGAGTGCCTTGGTAGCTCGCAGGCATATAGCCGCTCGACCAGTTTTTTGCGCCGTTAATCGGACCACCGGTCTTGTCGAGCATCACCACATAGCCGGGAAGGTTTTGATTGACAGTGCCAAGCCCATAGGTTGCCCATGATCCGAGGGAAGGACTGCCGCTGAGGACCCTACCTGAATTCATCATGAACATCGCTGAACCATGGATTGGAGAGTCGGCGGTCATCGAATGGATAAAAGCGATGTCGTCAACATGTTTTGCCACGTTTGGAAACAAAGAACTCACCCACTTGCCACACTCCCCATGTTGTTGGAATTTCCAACGTGGCTCAACAACTCGGCCACGGTTTCTCTTGCCGCCACGACCGAACGTTTTCACATCGATTGTTTTGCCGTCCATTCCAATCATCTGCGGCTTGTAGTCAAACGTGTCGATGTGACTCGGGCCACCGTACATGAACAAAAAGATGACCGACTTTGCTTTTGGTTGATGATGTGACTTCTTTGGAGCAAGCGGGTTAATGAAGTCAGTTTTGCCATCTGCACCAACGGCTTGATTGTCAAAGAATCCGTCAGCGCTCAGCATCGAAGCTAATGCGGCAGACCCAAATCCGGCCCCGGTTTGCCACAGGAATTCACGTCGAGTTCGTCGACAAAAAGCGTTTCGTCTATTGGACATGGGCTGCTTCTCTCACTTCCGTTGCCGATCTCTCAAGAGCTCGGACTTATCAAACCATGGATGTTGTGCTCGCGAAGTATTACGACTCCTATCAATCAATGTGATCAATCGACGAACATGAATTCGTTCCAGTTCAACATTGCCAGGCAGGCCAATTCGAATGACTCGTCGGACGACTTTTTGTAGTCCGTTTTTAGCTTGTTGATTAACTGCATTAGGTCTTCGACTTCTACTTGAGTTGCATCTCGAGCGTAAATTTGTTTGACCGCAGCAGTCAGCTTTTGTTGCGCGCCGCCACCGATATCTTTATTGATCTTCGCGGCAAGACGCTTTGCCTGAGTATGAACGAATTCGCTGTTCAACAGAGACAACGCCTGTCCTGGCTGCAGCGTTGTAAATCGAGCTTCGCAAGAATGGTCTGGATCGGGTAAATCAAAAACAGACAATATCGGAGTCAATAACGAACGCTTGACATGGATGTAGATGCTGCGTCTGTTTCTTTCTTCTACGCTGGAAGTTCCCCATCCCTTGCCTGGCACCGATTGACTAGCGAGAACCTCTTGAGGGAGTTTTTCATAAAAACTTGCTCCATATAATTTTCGATTCAGCGAACCATTCACAGCTAACAGCGAATCACGAACTTCTTCAGCACAGAGCCGCCTCACATCAAATCGCCAAAACAGATTGTTGTCAGGATCTTTCGCAGCACCTGCGCCGTTCGTTGCCGATGACATTTGATACGCTTGACTCAGCATTATCATTTTGTGCAGTGGTTTCAATTTCCAACCGTTTTGCGAGAACTGAATCGCAAGATAATCGAGAAGCTCTGGATGCGTGGGCGGACTACCGAGTTGGCCGAAATTGTTGCTCGAACGAACAATGCCCCGCCCAAAATGGAATTGCCACACTCGATTGACCATGACACGTGCAGTCATGCGATTTTCAGGTGACGTGATCCACGCTGCGAGAACTTTGCGACGCCCCGCCGTTTTTGCGTTGTTATCCGGCCGGGGGATGGTCGGTGGATTCGCCTGAAACAGCTCAGGAAAATCCGGGCTGACTTCGTCTCGCGGAACATGCGGGTTGCCACGGAATAATATGCGCGTGACAGGAGGATTTGGATTGGACCGCGCCACACTAAGAACGCTGTCACGATTCGGAAACGCCTTGATGGCCTTTCGATTCCCGTTGATCTTTCTTGTCAGTGATAGTCGCAGCTTCCAATCTTCGTCAGAGAGATAGTCCTTAATCTTCTCCCGTAGGACTTGTTTACGCTGTCGCCCTTCGGTTTTCCGTTGATCTTCAGCAGACATTTTTACGATTCCACGCTGCTCAACAACGAGCAGCTGATCAGTC
>JBDOMX010000670.1:0-4134 GCA_039831615.1 Planctomycetaceae bacterium | reverse complement strand
AAGGCATTCCGTTTGCCTTCACCCACCGCATACCCAATCCATGAGTTGACTACGTGTCTCACACTCCTTGTTTTGTAGGCTCAACACGACGCGGGAAACAGCCGCTCTTAGTTTCTATCTGAGAAATGCGGGATAAAAGTGTCTGAAGATCCCCTCCAACTCGACGATTTCATCGTCACTGATGTTGTCCCACACTTCAAACATCGAGAAGTGCGACCAGAGGTCGCCCATTTTCTTGACATGGTCCTGAAGCCTGCCCCGAATGCCAAGGGTAGTCATTCCAATGTAGACGACATCGTAGTGGTTCTCTCTCGCTTTCTTAGCGCCTCGCCGTTTGTACAAAACGTATATTCCTCGAGTACCTTTCGGCACTACTTCCTTGAGCTCGGTCTGTTCTTGATACTCAAGAGCATGTTTGATGAGACGGAGTTCACTCTGTGATGGCATGTGCTACCTGTTTTGTGTTAGTCAGGACCAGTTTTCGAAAGCGGGCTGCGTTCGGCTTGCCTGCCCTGATTGAGGACGCGGGCGTAAATCGCCACCGTCTTCGCGACAGCTGACGAGATTGCCACAGGCAGTCAAATGAACATTGCACTCAGTTGCTGACAGCAAGTCAAGCAACCTCACCTGGACGTTCACACGCCCGGGCTGCCGGGTGGTTGCGGGGCTAGTCTACGGGTGACACCGCAGTCCCTGCACGCTCACAGCACTTTCCGTGCGATTCCCCCACTTCCAGCGTGTGAAAGTTTGCTGGACGTGTCGGTTATGCAACACGAAAAGTCTTCTAATTCAATTTATATTCCGAAATCAATGAAATTTACTCAAGTTTCCTATACCTCTCAGACTATGATTGGTCGTCAATCGACAGAACCGGTCCCAGATCGCGTTCAGAACCTGAATTCGTGCAGTTCGTTCTTCAAATTGGGGTGGGGTTCTGCGAATAATGAAGGATCGAACGTAAGTGAGGAAATTTGGGAAAAGTGGGGTTGAATTGGCGAGTTTCGCGTGCATCTTGAGTAACCAGTCGTCGGAAACCAGCAGAAAGAGGGGAAAGCAGCTATGAGAAGTCTCTTTGCCGCCGTCGCCGTCATGGCCATGGCAAGCGGCAGCGTCGCCCAGGCAGGTGGTTATTGTGGAGCAGCCAATTACGGCTGTTGTCCACCGGTCGCCTGTCAGCCGACGTCGTGTTACACGGCCTGTAAGGTCGAACGTCAGACCTGCTACCGCACGGTCTACGAAACGACTTACGAGCCGCAACAGTACACCTACAACAAGACGGTCTACAGCACCGTCTACGACAACGTCGAAGAGACCTGCTACCACACGGTCACCGAGACGGCTTACCGTGAGCAGCAATACACGGTGCAGAAGCAGGTCTGGGAAACGTCGGAACGCGAAGAGCGTTACACGGTTCGCAAGCCGGTCTGGGAAACCAGTTACCGCGATTGCAGCTACACCGTTCGTAAGCCGGTCTGGGAAACGAGTGAGCGGGAATGCCGCCGCACGGTTTACAAGCCGGTCACCGAAACGATCGAGCGGGAATGCCGTCGGACTGTGATGCGACAGGTTGTCGAGACCGTCCAGCAGGAACGCTGCTACACGGTGATGAAGCCGGTGACCACATGCCGCACGGTGCGGGAAGATCGTGGTTGCTGGAAGATGCAGCCAGTCTGCACGCCGGGCATTCGTCTTCCGCGTGTCGTGAAAGATTGCTGTGGCAAAAGGCAAGTCTGCATGGTGCAGACACGTGGATTCACCACGTACCGTCCAATCTGGTGTCCGAACATCGTCGAACGTCAAGTCACTTGCACGAAGTACGTGCCGCAAGTCGTGCGTCAAAGCTGCCCGGTGCAGGTCTGCCGTTACGTGCCGGAAACGGTCGTCACGAAGGTGCCGGTCAAGGTCTGCAAGTGGGTGGCTGAGGTGCAGGTCACCAAGGTTCCCGTACGAACCTGCCGCTGGGTGTGCGAGACGGTCAACCACAAGGTTCCCGTGCGAACCTGCAAAATTGTCTGCGAGCAACACGTTCGCAAGGTTCCCGTTCGCACCTGCCGCACCGTCTGCGAAACGAAGACCTGCAAGGTCCCGTACTGCGTTTCGAAGCAGGTGGCCTACAAGGTGTGTCGCAAAGTGGCACGCTGCGTTTCCAAGCAGGTGCCCGTCAATTGCACCCGCATGGTTGCCAAGTGCACGCCGCGTCAGGTGGCGTACGAGGTTTGTCGGCTGGTCCCCGTGACCGTCTGCCGACCGACCTTGCCCTGCGGCCCAGGTTGCAACACGGGTTGTGCGACTGGCAACTGCAACATCGCCCCGGGAACGGCCGTCCCGCACGAATCGAAGAAGGTTGAACCGCAACCGGATCCGAAGTCGGACAAAGAGGACGCCCCGAAGCCGGAAGCGACCAAGACGGGTGTTTCCGCCTGATTCGTTTTCGAGATGAACGCCGAAACTCGAACGCCGCTCGACACTACGTCGAGCGGCGTTTTTTCGTTTTACATCACGAGTCATAAACACCAGCACGAAGAGCGAGCCGTGGGCGTCAGCCCTCGGATGACCGTGGACCAGAGCGAATTTCATTTGCATTCCGGCACGCCCGGCGACAAAATGGGCGTTTGGACAGATCGGTTTTCGTGTGAGGTTCCGAGCACGCTAAGCATCAGCTCGTTTGCCACAGTGGCGTGGATCTTGTGAAGACAGGTCCGAAATTCCAGTTTCTTCCCGCGCGCTATTGTGTGGCGTCTACAAGATAGACAATGTCACGCATCAAAGGCGACACCTTGAGTGACTCCCATTTCTCGCCAACATTCGCAGAAGCCCGAAACCGTTTCATGCGCGCTGCAGCAACTGTTGGTGCACGCGTCACTTCGTATGAGATTGATGGTGACTTTCAAGAAGATCTCGCGATTGACGTTGCAGTGCTTGGCGAAGAAGAGCTTCCAACAGTCGTTATTTCATCGGGTGTTCACGGTGTAGAGGGATTTCTCGGATCAGCCATCCAGCTCGCGTTTCTTGAGCAACTAAGGGGAACGAATTCCCAGCCGAGCATTCGGTATGTCCTAATTCACAGTGTGAATCCCTTTGGGTTCTCACGTCTTCGGCGATTCAACGAAGATAACGTCGATCTGAACCGCAACTTCCTCAATAACACCGACAGTTACGAAGGTGCACCTGACGGCTACGCTGGACTGAATGGCTTTCTCAATCCGGCCTCTCCGCCTTCGCGATTCGAGCCATTCAAACTAAAGGCAATGTGGAATATTTGGCGCAGCGGCCTGCAATCTCTAAAAGAATCTATCGCTGGCGGGCAATACAAGTATCCTCGCGGCCTGTTCTTCGGTGGACATGCACCATGCAGATCTACCCAACTCGTACAAGAGAATTGTGATTCTTGGTTGGGATCATCGGAGAGCATCGTCCACATAGATTTTCACAGTGGACTAGGTCCATTTGGGACCTACAAACTGCTACTCGTTGAAGGCTCAGATTCAGACTGTTCTTCTTGGTTTGCTGAGACCTTTGGAGTTGAATATGTTGAACCACTCGCTGAAGCTGAAGGCACTGCGTACAAGGTGTCGGGCCTATTTGGTGGATGGATGCAAGGCCATTTCAGCCCTCGTGATTACCGCTTCGTTGGCGCAGAGTTTGGGACTTATGGTGTAATCCGCGTAATGGGGGCAATCCGTGCCGAGAATCGCGCGCATCACTATGGCTCTGAAGATAGCGCGATCTACCAATCTACCAAGAAAGAACTCTTGGAATGTTTCTGTCCAAACGACCCGTCATGGCGACGTCGAGTTCTCGAATCTGGACTGGGGATAATCGATCAGGCGGCACAGGCGCTTTCGCGACCGTAAGTGATGCATACCTAGACGTTGCACCGAAGCACGCTTGTCTTCCAGCTCTTCACATCTTCTCCATCGGTCACGACGGGTGACACTGCCGTGGGCCTTTCCCGTGTGCCACCCGTCACGTCAGCTGGTTCGCATGCAGCCAACCCGTTTCCGTGTCTTTCGTGGTTCCCTCCCGATCAGCCCCCTCTGCGAACCTCTGTGTCCTCTGTGGTGAGTACAAGCTGTAGTGACGTACCAGCCGGTTTACACCGGCCGCTCGCTTGGTTCCTGGTCTGCGAACTTG
>JBDOMX010000308.1:0-4135 GCA_039831615.1 Planctomycetaceae bacterium | reverse complement strand
GGGACGCCGGTGTTTCGTTGTCCTCGGAGTCGGCTGTTTCCCTGTCCTCATGCGGATGCAGTCGATTGAGCCAAAGCGGCAATGCCGAACGGCCCTGCTGAACGGCTTCTTCAATCGTGATTTGGAACTCATCCTGGATGCGTTCGGCTGCTGTCGTCAATTGATGTTCAACGCCACTGATCTGCAACTCCAGCTCGTGGTGCTTTCGTTCGTGCGCGCTGTACTGTTCACGCACCTGGGATTCGACGTGGCTGGCTTCCTGTCGACGTGTCCGCAGCAACACCTGAGTTGATGCGTGTTCGGCCACCTGAACGCCCGCCTGATCCTCGGCCACATAGTGTTCAGCCAGTTCAGCTCGCACATTGAGCTTTGCCAGAATGAGATCCCGGACACGTGATTTGCCACCACGAAGTCGTCGCACGGCCTCCTGCTGCTGTAACCGACGTTCCTTCAGTTCCTCCCGCAGGCGTTCGGTTGCTTCCCGCAGCGAAAATGTCCGCTCTTCCAGCCGCGTCAGTTCCAGGTTCGAGTCCGTGCGACCCTGCTCCAGCTGATCGAGTTTCTGTTGACGCCCCGTCATCGTCGTCTCATGATCTGCCAGTCGCTGCTGCAGCTCTTTCAGGTGAATGTCACCGATTGCATGGTCCCTATCGGCAGTGTTGAGCCGCTCGCACAGGGCGTCCAGCTCGCCCTGCACCTGTTGAATTTGATTCTGCAGTCGTTCGAATCGTTGCTCGGCAAATGTTACTGCCTGCTGGGTTTCGGCTTTGTCCTGATCGGCCATACGACAGCGTTCGGTGGCATCAGAGACCGCCTGCCGCGCCTCATGCAGGCGAGAATCGTGGGTGTCCGACTCACCTGCCAGCTGTTGCAGCTGCAGTTCACGTTCAGCAATCAGGTGCTCAGCGCGATGCAGTTCGTTCATCAGCCTGCGCAGTTCACTCTTGCGTGAAACGACCGCCGTTTCACTGCGAATCATTCCGCTGTGCAGCGTACCATCCTGTTCCACCAGTTCGCCCTGCGGAGTGATCGCGCGCACGGTGCCCTGCGATTCCCTGACGACACGAACGGCGTCTGCAAGCGACTCGACGACCCAGGTGTCGGCCAGCAGGAGGGCTGCCAAATGTGGAAGATGACGTGGCGAACGAGCAAGACTGTCTGCGCGGCCAATCACACCCGGCCGACCGGTGAGCACTGGTGTTGCCCCCTGTGAGAAGATCGATTGCCGGATGAGGTTGTTGTTTGCGCCGTCAACCCAGGTGACGTTGAGTTCTGCTGCGAATTCTTCAGTCAGTGAACCTGTGCCGATGTCGTCCAGCCATGCGGTATCAAATTCCGGCAGCTGCAGAGGATCAACCTCCGGAGCGGCGTCTGCCGGCCGGACGGCAGACGCCGACGGCCGTGTTTCCGGAGTCGCTGGTGGTACGACCGCAGTTTCCAGGGACACGAATCCAACTCGGCCGGTAATCCGGCACCGTCCCGTGCTGAGGTAGTCGACGAGTGGCTGCATGCGGTCGATGACCAGCAATTGAGCTCTGCTCGACAGGGCAACCTCCAGCAGAGCAGCATGTTCCATGTCGACGTCGAGCAGATCTGCCACACTGCCACGGATCAGGTTCCACGGCGATTGAGCCGATTCCACGGCTCGACTCAGGATTTCGCGGACTCCGATCCCAAAACCCTCCTGACGATCTTCCAGATCCTCTAACACAGACCGACGTGCCATCGCTGCACTGCGTTGTTCACGGAGTTCTGCCAGTGACTCGCGTGACGCAGACTGCTGGACGGCAATAGAGTCACGGCTGGCCAGAATCCTGCCGGCGGCATCCTGTGCCTCCTGCAGGTTGTCAGCTGCCCTGGACTGATCTTCAGTCAGTTGAGTCAGTTTTTTGCGGAGCGCATCGTGTTCAGCGGATTGTTGTCCCCGTGACGTCTGCAGCTCGTCCAGCCGTCGCTCGACCGTCTTACGTTCGGAATGGAGACCGCCGATCCGGCTTGCCAGGGCGGAGTTTTCGTGGACCTGATTCAGCACCTGTTCACGTGTATCTGCAATCGCCTGTCGCAACTGTTCCAGCTCCGAAGTCAGCTGGTTCAGGTGAGCGTTATTGGTACATTGCTGTGTTCTGTTTTCTTCCAGTTTCCTGTGTTCCAGTTCGAAGACACGTGTGAGATGACGCTCCTCCTGTTCGGCCTCCCTGACGCGCCCATTCATCACCGCCAACTGACGGTCCAGACGTCGCAGCTCTGAGTCGAGTTCGGATTCCCGAGTCGACTGGTGGCGAAGGGTTGTTTCCAGACTTGCAATCTGACTACGCAGCTCGGCACGGCCGGATTCAAGAGATCGAATCTCCTCATCGATCGCATTCAGGGCTGCCTCTGCGTCCGAGGACCGGGACTCGGCCTGCCGGCGATGTTCTCGCAGCTGATGCAGCACTTCGGCCGCACCGTCTTTTCGTTCGGTGAGGTCCTCCTGAACGATTGTCTGACGACGATAATCGTCGCTGACCATGCCCACCCACAACTCCTGCAGTTCCGTGGAGACGTCACGGAATCGGGCGGCTCGCTGCGCCTGACTGCGAATGGCTCCCACCTGGGATTCCACCTCGTCCACGATGTCCGTCAGCCGAAGCAGATTCTGTTCGACACGTTCCAGACGTCGCGTGGCTTCGGTTTTACGTGATTTGAACCGCGCAATGCCGGCTGCTTCTTCGAAAATCAGTCGCCGGTTCGCAGCGTTTGACTGCAGAATCTGATCGACCCGTCCCTGTTCGATGATGCAATAGGCGGCAGAGCCGGCGCCGGTTCCGGAAAACAGATCTCGCACATCTTTCAGACGTGCGGAATTGCGGTTGATCAGGTACTCAGAATCTCCTGTCTGCCACAGCCGCCGTCCAATCGACACTTCATCGAGATCCACAGGCAGAAATCCGGACCTGTTGTCGAAGACCATCGTGGCCTCTGCAAAATTTGCACTTCCCCGACTCGATGATCCGTTGAAAATGACATCCGTCATTTCCTTCCCGCGAAGGCTTTTGGCACTCTGGTCGCCCAGAATCCACTTGATCGAATCCACGACGTTGCTCTTGCCGCTGCCGTTTGGGCCCACCACGCCGGTAATTCCGGCGGAGAACTCAAAGACGGTCTTGTCGGCAAAACTCTTGAAGCCGAATAGTTCCAGCGACCGGAGCATTGAACAGGTACCGAGCTAGATCAGGTGAAGGTCGACGGAAAAGCGAACGCTGCGGTTGAATGATTCCTGTGCGCGACCCAGGCAGGTGAAAACCCAGGTGGCGCTGGCTTTTTACATGGTGGCTGCCGCCACATGTCTGCTTGATACTCAGTCGATTCGGCGACAGGTCACGGAAACGCGGCTGCAAATCACGCATGGTTTTCTTTGCCAGCGCTGTCCAGTCAGAACGTGTGCTGGCCAAATGGATTCTTCATCAGTCTCCTGAAAACTCCTGAAGTGTTCTTTGGGTGATCAGATTCCGGATTGTCAGGATCCTGCTGGTCGTTCTCGTCTGAGTCGAAGCCGGACGTGTCATCAAGCCGTTCCGACTTTGATGGCTCGGGCGGATCCGATTCAGCGTTCACTTCCGCGTCGGCCGCGGTGGTCCTCGTGCCGGCGGACGGATTCTTGAACGTTGTCAGGTCGGGCGTGTCGGATTTCTCCTCAACCGGGTCGTCATCGGTCCGATCGAAGATTCCCGGCGTCCTGGCAGACGTGCCGAGTGTGAGGGTCGGTGCAGATTCCATTTCATTTTCGTCTGTCTGCGGAAGGTAGGATCGGCCACCCTGCGGCAATCGATCGATGCCAAGCTCGCCTGGCAGATTGTCCTGTCGCTCCGCCTCAATCAAGAACTGAACAATGTCGGGGTACGCAGCTTCCAGCTCACCTGCCGTGCGAATGATGTCGACCAGTCGACGACTGCAGGTACGACGCACCGTTTCTTCTCCGATGCGATATCGTGATACCTCCACAGACTCGTCGCCGTCATGACCAATCACCCGAATTCTGTGTCCGGCATTCAATACGGCTGGCAGCAGCAGCTGCTGATCAACGCCAAAGATCGTCACCTCAGGACTACGGCGGCGGGCGAGATGTACCGCAGGCGATCCGTTTGATTTGATCTGC
>JBDOMX010000595.1:0-18575 GCA_039831615.1 Planctomycetaceae bacterium | reverse complement strand
GTAAAACTTTGCAATCGCGTCGTACCGGTTCGCCAGTTGATAGCGTGCTTTGGGGTCTGACTCGGGAATCTTCTGCAGCCGCTGATTGAGTCGTTCAAGGTCGGACGGTTCGATTGTCAGACGGGTCATGCGAAACTCAGGTTTGCGTGTGCCGCCGACAAAATAACCAGAGATCGACAGCGGTGTCCCGAAACGAATTTGCTCCGGCACGAAAACGCCGCTCTCGGGAAAAAACAGGATCTCCAGTTTCTGCAGCCGAAGTCTTGATCCGCTTCGACCTTCGTACCGCCCCGTCAGCAGAATTTTTTGTTCTTTGGTCGCCCAGTCATTCCATTGATCCTGCTGCTGCAGCAACACGCGCGAAGTGAACACCTCAGCTGACGCCAGTGGTGCAAGCATTAGCACGGAAAGAATGACGATTTCAACTCGCCGACTCATTCGTGATTCTCCTGCTCCCTGGCCAGTTGGTCCGCGAGTTCCTGATGCCGTCCGGCCCAGCGGTCAGATTCTTCGACAAATGCCTGTTGACTGGCCAGCAGGACCGCCAGTGACGGATCGGAGTCCACTGAGAATCCAAGTTGACGACAATGTTCTTCGCTGGTCAGCAATACAAATGATTCGGCGGCCACGACAAGTTGCCAGGCATCGCGCTGAGCGTCCACTGGTTGTTCGACACTGCCCAGTCGAAACGCGAACACCAGGCGATGATCGGCGTTCTGCTCCATGTAATCGTCCAGCTGCGGCAATTGCATGCTGACGCTGACGGGATGTTCCCCGGACATGGCGGGGATGTCGAGGAGATAGTCGCCGGGTTCGTTGCCAACGGGATCAATATAGCCGTCAATGACGAACGTTCCACTCGTTAAATCAGATGTGAATGACTGCAGCTCCTGGTCATCGAGGGGTTGTTCCGTTGACAATTCTGCCAACAGGGACGGCAATGTGGCGAAGGAAACGGCCGTCAGCGCCTGAGTCTCATGGAATAGGTTCAGGATTTGCCGCCATTCATCGCCGTCCTGTCCAATCAGCCGTCCTGCTGCAGTCGCCTTGCTGAGCGTCTCCTCTAACCGTTCAAATTCTCCCTGTTCCACGAGTGCCTCGACCGCGTCGGTCGTATCATGCCAGATTTTTCTGGCTGCTTCGTGCTGGCTTCGGTGATAGATCCAATAGCCGGTAGCGCTGAGGACCAGGATCATTCCCATCACCAGCAGCCGAAACGGCGACAACACTCGACGCGCGATTTTGGCTGGATTCAGCGTAGGGAGAGAGATCCGGGGCAAGCGTTTTGGAGGCGGTTTTTCAGTGGTGCCGGAACCGTCAGCGGCCTTGTCAACGACCGTGCCGTTGGCTGGAGGTGATCCGTCCGGCATTCGCTGATCGCGACGGCGACCCGGCAGGACTTCAGCAACAACCACTTTCAATCGATGTCCAAATGTGCCGCCGATCACGTCGTTCCCGACGCTGGCGGTGGAGGGATACACGTTGGACGGCAACAGGAACAATGCCGTTCGGCACTCCGGACAGCTGATTTGCTCCCACGAAGCACTGCGAATTCCCGTGACCGCACGACCGCAATCGCAGCGGATGTCAAACGGGGCCGGGATCTCCTCAGCGACCGTTCCCCGCAGCCGAGCGATCGTTCGTTTGAATTGGCTGATGGATTCGGACATGAGAGCAGTTTTTGAACAGTCGTGGCGGGTTCCGGCTCGCGGAGGCCATGGTTGATCGGCTCAGGCACTTCCGCCGCGCCCACGAATCAGCGTCATACGCTGGCGTCGGCAGTCACGTGGCGGGACAGCCTGATTTTCGATCTCGGAACCAGGGAACTCGGGAGAATTGTAGGCGGGATCAGATTTGACGACGATTCAGCTTCCTGACAATCTGCAGGAAAGCAGCAACTGATTGTCCTCGGGAATCTTGCGACCGCCAGAATGATCGTCGACAGTGTGTCTCTGCGTTCTTACCGCCCCGGAATGTGCTGGCCAGCTGCCGTTCAATCAATCCCTGTTCATGTGTGCACACGTTCCGTGCTGCCCCTTCTGTGAAAGTCTCTGATATGAGTGATGGCCACGGACTGCCGTTCCGTCTGGTTTCTTGTGTGACGGCCATGATTTTGTCCAGCTCGGTCCTGGCCGATGCCATCGTGTTGAAGTCCGGCCAAAAAATTGATGGTCAGGTGTTGAAGGTGCAGCCCGACGCCGTGTTTGTCGACATCGGCATCGACGTCATCCGCATTCCGGTCGATCAGATTGCCAGCCGAGAGGAAGACAACTCGGAGACGACTGAGCCAGCAGAGGTGACCGAGCAGGGTATTTTTCGCATGGCGAAGCTGCCCAAACGCACTGTCAAAGAGAATGTGGTGAAATACGGAGAAGGTGTTGTGCGGATTCAGACTCCGACGGGACTCGGCTCCGGATTCATTATTGACGCGCGCGGGTTCTGTGTGACCAATTTCCACGTCGTCGAAGGCCAGACCCGCATCGGAGTCACCATTTACCGGCGGCGGGACAATGGGGAATTCGAACGCCGCTCGATTCGTGATGTCAGGATTCTCGCGTTGAATCCTTTTTTTGACCTGGCACTCCTGGAGATCCCCGCACAGGACGACATGGAATTCCAGACGGTGTACGTCGCGCAGGATGATTCCGCTCGGGAGGGCGATCCGGTGTTCGCCATTGGGAGTCCTCACGGACTGGAACGCTCCGTTTCCGAAGGCATCGTCAGCACGCGCAATCGCAGCATCGAGGGCATCGTTTACATTCAGACGACGGCCCAGATCAATCCTGGAAACAGCGGTGGCCCGCTGTTCAATAATCACGGCGAGGTCGTGGGCGTGATTAATATGAAACTCACCTTCGGCGAGGGACTTGGATTTGCCATTCCCATCGCCTATCTCAAGCATTTTCTCAACAATCGCGATGCATTCGCCTTTGACAGTACGAATCCGAACACCGGGTATCACTATCTGGACCCGCCTCGACGCACGAATCCAAAACCGCCGTCGAGTGATCCAAACGGCAAATCGGATGCCGAATAACCACACCTTCCGTTCAGCCATTCGCCATGTCACATGTTGATGCTGTGCGCTACCTGCGTCGCACTGATAAGAATCTGCGGAACGAGATTGCCCGGATCGGAGATTGCAGGCTGGTGGTCCAGGGTGGTCGCTTTTCGCTCGTGGCACGTTCAATTCTTTCGCAGCAAATCTCGGTCGCGGCCGCGCGCACAATCCGTCGTCAACTGCAGGCGAAGCTGCCAGGCCGGAGATTATCCGCACTGGGTCTCCTTGCATTGTCCGACTCAGACTTTCAGGCCGCCGGCGTTTCCCGCCAAAAGTGCAACTACCTGCGCAATCTGGCTCAGCACGCCACGGACGGTACGGTCAACTTTCGACGATTGGGTCGCCTGTCCGACGAAGACGTGATTCAGGAGCTGACTCGAGTCAAAGGAGTTGGACGCTGGACAGCTCAGATGTTTCTGATCTTTGGGCTGGGACGTCCCGATGTCTTTGCTCCCGCTGATCTCGGTTTGCGCAACGCCATCATGCGGATCTATGCACTGTCGAAGCCCACCCAGGACGATTTGAATGCCGTGGCGGATCGTTGGAGTCCCCACCGCAGTGTCGCCAGTTGGTACCTGTGGCGTTCTCTGGATAATCAGCCGGCTGCCGGCTGACACGGACGCGAGATCCCCGGCACACACCACAGTTGTCCTCCGATGGCACAGCAGCCTCGGCGCTGGTTTCGGCCGGTTGTCAAAGTCGATATAGTCCCGCACCCGTACGAGTGTTTACTGTGAGCGCGTGGCGCGAAAGACTTCCGGCATGGCCCTTTACGAAATTGAAACGCAGGCCCACATCATGATTGCCTGGGCCGATGGGCCGGAACATGCCGAGACCGTTGCCAAAAAATTCTACCCCGAAGAGGACATTCTGCGAATCTCAAGGCGTCCACGTGATCTTTGGGTCATCAGCAAGGGGCAGCTGGGTATTGCCGGAAAATCCCGGCCCGATGACCTCGCCCGTGACTGCCTGAATCGTGCCTCGGGCGATAAACTCCACGCCATCCGACTCTACATGCTGGAGACCGGCGTTGACCTTCGAGAAGCACAACGCGTGATCGAAGCCAATATGTCGATGGGCTGGTAGATTCTCTGTTTGCTGTCAGAACCCACCATGCAGATCCCCTCCATTTCTGACACTGCGCGCGGACGGCTCACCGCCTTTATGCATGCTTTGGTGAACCAAAACGCGGCAAGTCCAGTCGTTCTTCCAGAACAGTCGTTATCCGGCTACTGGTTCGGCGGAGGCAATATCATTCAGGACGCTGACGGCAGTCTGTTGCTGGTGGGACGGTATCGCAGTAAAGGTGACTCGCGCACCGGACTCAACGCAGGCACCCGAGGGCGTGAATTGACGTTGTTTCGGTCGGTCGATGCCGGCCGCACATTCGTCAAAGAAGCCTGCTGGGACAAAGCCGCACTGTCGCGACCGGATGCATCCGTCCTTTCGATCGAAGGTTCATGTTTGACGACGCACGGCGGTGAGTATCGCCTGTACGTTTCGTCCGAGAAAGACCGGGCGTACCCCGACGCCTTGCGGCCGTATCAAAAACCTGGGGCCGGCGTGTGGTCCATTGATGTCCTGCGTGGAAACTCGCTGCAGGCGCTGAATGGGGCTGCGGTGGAGCCGGTCCTCTCCGAAACGGACCCGTCATTCCTGCATCTCAAGGATCCGTTCGTGTGGAATGACAGTGAAGATGCTGAAGCCAACAGCTTCAGACTGGGGTTTTGCAGTCACCCGTTCAGCTGGACCAGTTCTAACACCGGTGTGGCGACGCTGGACGGAACCGGCTGCTGTGTCAAGTCCCTGCAGCAGGAAGTGATTCCTCGTGGAACAACGTGGGACGTGGCCATGACACGAGCCACCAGTGTGCTGCCGGTCCCGCGTGTCGGGCTGTTTGCCGAAAGGCCGCACACCATTGTGTTCTATTGCGGTGGCGAGTGTCTGCGTCAGCTGGATGAACACGGCACGGCGGTGAATCGACCACGAGGCTACAGCTGCGAAGAACTGGGTGGCGCGGTCGTGTATGTCGACCACGACGTCACGACGGCCGTACGATTGTCGGATATCGAGCCCCTGTTTGTTTCTCCATGGGGCACTGGCTGCAGCCGCTACGTGGATGTGCTTTCGACCGTTGACTGCTTCCTAACCAGTTGGCAACAGTCACAGCACGACCAGTCTCAGCCGTTGGTCCTGAATTCCCTTGCTCGCAAAGATGCCGAAGCGTTGCTGTCGTAACGTCGTGACGCGAGCCGTCATCTGTTTGCCGCGGACAGGCGGACTGCTGCGACTCGATCTACAGCGTATTACGCTGACTCGTGGCCGCGGCGGCAGTGCCAGATCCCGCCGCGACGTTTCGAAAATTGCTGTGGTGGTCTGTCAGAAATCATGATCAGGATTCGCCCGTAGCTGGAGTCGCCAGACTTCAGGGAACGACCGAGCATTCCGAATTCTGGCGAATCCGGCTACCCAAAAACGAAGCTTTGACAAACCACTTAGATTTCATCCCAACAAATCACGGGCACGCTGGTTCCGGCCACATATCCGTCGGTCCCCGGTTCCAGACGGCACACTCCATTGGCATCCGCAGTGGATCTCAAATCGGCGGAGCCGCCCCACGCAACCGGGGTAGCGGTGAGTCCGGTTTCGTTTCTGGTCAGGCTGGAAGGAAAATACGTGGGGCGGTCGCCGCGAATTCTGATATCTTTGGTCAGCACCGCGACGTGATTGCGTGCGCCATGCGGCACCAGTCCGGCCAGTTTCTCCAGTGCCGGACGCACGAACACTTCGAAACACACCATACTACTCACCGGATTGCCGGGCAGACCGAAAACAAGACATCGATGTTGATCGTTTTGAAGTGTGCCAAACCACAGTGGCTTCCCCGGCTTCATTTGAATCTTGTGAAAGATCTGACGAACACCCGCGGCTGCCAGTTGTGCGGGCACCAAATCCAACGTGCCGGCTGAGACACCTCCCGACAGTAGAAGCACATCCTCCTGAAGCCCGGCAGCGATTTTTTCATTCAGTGCCGCCTGGTTATCACGGGCAATACCAAGAGGTACGGGAGATGCGCCTGAGCGACGAATCTGAGCATCCAGCATCGGTTCGTTGGAATTGCGGATTCGCCCGGGCGTCAGTGCTTCAGAGTGCGGCACGAGTTCATCTCCGGTTGCCAGAACTCCAACGGTCGGCTGAGACACCACCGGGACGTCTGCCACACCGAATTCTGCCAGGACCGCGATGTGCTGTGGCTTGAGACACGTGCCGGCCTTCAGGAGTGCCGCGTCCTGCTTCGCTGAGGCACCTCGTCTGAGTACGTTTTGCTCTGCCTGGACGTATTCCCGTGAGATCGTGACAGTGGCCGGGCGCTGTTCATCAAAACTCGCGTGCTCAATTGGGATGACGCAATCCGCACCGTCCGGCATCGGAGCGCCCGTCATGATCCGCGACGCCGTGCCCTCGCCCGGTGACAGAGTTGGCAGGGTTCCGGCCGTAATCGTTTCAATAACACTCAGCTGCGCCGCATTCCCAGAAAAGACCGTCGCGGTGTTGACAGCAAAACCATCCATCATGGACTTGTCGAATGGCGGGGAATCGTGAGGGGTCGTCAGGGACTGTGCCAGAACTCGATCCAGACAGTCGTGCAGTGTCGGTGTGTGCGGTGACAGCTGGAGTGACTGTTCGAGAATCAAATTCAGCGCCTGAGCAACGGTGAGCATAGTGAGTCTGTCTGGAGGACGAATGGAAACGGATGGTTGTATTCTTGCGAAGCGATGACATGTCAGCAATTGACCGATGGCCGGTCGCTGCATCCGGTTCCTGGTTTCGTCAACGATGGAGCAGTTTTCGAAATGTCGTGGCGGGTGCTGGCTCGCGGGAGCAATGGAATTTGGACTCTGGAACCTTCGCCGTGGCCACAAATCAGTGTAATACGCTGTAGACTGGCAGATGGCGATCGCGTGACCGTGACACTACAGTAGATTGTCGATCCACTCTGTTTTCCATTCCGACTCGCAGGTTCTGATATGCGGTTTCTTTCACTGGGGCGAATGTCGCTCTTCTGTTTTTCCGTCGGACGTGCGGGGGCACCCGTAAGCTCGCCTTCAGCGATATCCCCGACACAAACGCAGATCAGATATGTTGTGGTCGCGTTCTGTTGCGCCGTGTGTGGCTCTCATGCCGTAAGTCGGGCTGCCAATGAATCGGACCGACCGAACATTCTGTTGATCGTGGTTGACGACCAGTCACCGTTTGACCTGCAGGTGTACAACCCAGACTCTGCGCTGCAGACACCGGTGATTTCCAGGCTGGCCCGTGAAGGAATGACGCTGGATGGCGCCCATCATATGGGTTCGTGGAGTGGTGCTGTCTGCCGGCCGTCACGCTATATGATTATGTCGGGACGCACAGTGTGGCACCTTCCTCGCCCGGCACGAAAACGGAACAGGAAAAGCGATCCAGTCGATGCAGCTTTCAATGCACCGGAAAACCTCCACAACTTCACGTTGCCTGCGGTCTTCAACGAAGCGGGCTATGACACGATGCGGACCTGCAAGAACGGCAATAGTTACGAAGCGGCGAACGCTGAATTTACGGTCAGGAAAGATGCAACAAAACGGGGAGGCACACCGGAGACGGGCAGCGCGTGGCATGCCGACCGTGTACTGGAATACCTCGACGAACGAGAGGCCGGCGAGGACGCGGATCCGTTCCTGATCTACTTTGGATTTTCTCATCCGCATGATCCTCGACACGGCACCCCCGAATTGCTGAACAAATACGGGTGCGTTAATCATGACGACCGGGACCGGTGGCCGCCCCAAAATGACAGGGCTCCGGCGCTCCCTCGCAACTACCTGCCGGCTCACCCATTTCATCACGGTCAGCCCAACCTGCGTGACGAGGTCGCGGTCAGTGGTGTCTGGACTCGTCGTGACGAGCGCACCATCCGCAATGAAATCGGGAGACAGTTTGCCTGCAGTGAGAACATTGACATTCAAATCGGTCGGGTGCTCAGCAAACTCGAGGCCATGGGGCAGCTGGACAACACCTATGTGTTTTACACATCCGATCATGGAATGGCCATCGGCCGACACGGTCTGCAGGGCAAACAGAATCTGTATGAACATACCTGGCGGGTGCCGTTGATCGTTCGTGGCCCCGGCATTCAGGCCTCGACGCGCGCCCAGGGAAACGTCTACTTGCTGGACTTGCTGGCAACGCTTTGTGATTTCGCAGGGATCGTAGTTCCGGAGACGAATGAAGGAATGAGCTTCAAAACAGTGCTTGAAGGGAAAACGCAGTCGACTCGCGACGTTCTCTACGGTGCGTACGCCGGAGGTTCAAAGCCAGGCATTCGATGCGTCAAGAGGGGCCCGTGGAAACTCATTCAATACGACACTCTGAACGGGGCAGTCCGCGAAAAGCAATTGTTCAATCTGGATGAAAATCCACAGGAACTGCTCAAACAGCATTACGTGGACACGGTGATGGCCTTGACCGGTGTGCAGCCGCTGCCGCATCAGCGCAACCTGGCGGAGGACCCACGTTATGCGGACCGTCTGGACGAAATGGAAGCGTTGATGTTGGCAGAACAGCAACGTCTTGACGATCCGTACCCGCTCTGGAACCAGTCGTCGCAGCAATAGTTCAACTGTTTGACCGGTGGGGCAAACAGGACCGGAAGGATTGCCAGGAGATTCCGGCAAACAAAAAAGAGGGAAGGACAAGTCCTTCCCTCTTTCCGTCGAGAGTCTGCCGAAGCAGACAACACGACAGGAGCTTCCCGCTCGGGCGACGCACCCTTAGTGAGCGGGAACAGGCGAACCAGAAGGTGCTGAAATGATGCCTCCGGAAACCGGGCTCGAAACTGGTGAACCTTCAATCAGTCCGGGCGGATAGGCGTGCATTCCGTGTTCGGTAATATCCAGCCCAGCCATCTCTTCTTCTTCACTGACTCGCAGCCCGACCGTGACCTTGATGAGAGAGAAGATCACAAAGCTCACAGGAAAGGCCCACGCGAATGCTGCCGCGACACCGATGCCCTGGATCAAGAGTTGGTCGGCGCCGGCGGCCGAACTGAGTAAGCCGATCGCCAATGTGCCCCAGACACCACAAACCCCATGGACAGAAACCGCTCCCACCGGATCATCGATCCCGATGCGTTCGATGAACAGACACGAGAACACGACAAGGACTCCCCCAATAGCCCCCGTCAGTACCGCCGCGGCGGGACTCATGATGTCACAACCCGCCGTGATCGCCACCAGGCCTGCCAGCGCCCCGTTGAGTGCAAAGGAGACGTCTGGTTTCTTAAACATCACCCACGTGGTCATCATGGCTGCAATGGCGCCCGCTGCCGCCGAGAGATTTGTCGTCACAGCAATTTTTGCAAAGCTGCCTCCGCCAACAGCGGTTGTGGAGCCAGGGTTGAAGCCGAACCAGCCAAGCCACAGGATGAACACACCCAACGCGGCCAGAGGGATGTTGTGGCCGGGCATCGGCAGTGGCTTGCCGTTTTTGTATTTGCCTCGACGTGCTCCAATTACGATGGCGCCGGCCAGAGCACACCAGCCACCAACGGAGTGCACGACGGTGGAGCCGGCAAAGTCGAGGAAGCCCATCGTTTCGAGCCAGCCGGTGCGTTCTCCGGCACCAACCAGACCGTTCCAGCACCAGCTGCCGAAAATGGGATACACAATGACAGTGATGGCCACGGAATACACCAAATAGCTGACGAACTTCGTTCTCTCCGCCATGGCACCACTGACGATGGTCGCCGCGGTCGCGGCAAACACTGTCTGAAAAATCAGAAATGCCCAGCCGAACGAACCGCTGGAGATCGCACCGTCGGCATCCGCATCGAAGAGGAACCCACTGGTACCGACGAGACCCGCTTCCGATGCTCCGAACATGAGCCCAAAGCCAACGAGCCAGAACGACAACGACCCAATGGAGAAGTCCATCAGGTTTTTCATGATGATGTTGCAGGCGTTCTTGGCACGGGTGAATCCGGCTTCGACCAAAGCGAATCCCGCCTGCATGAAGAACACCAAAAATGCGGCCAGACAGGTCCACAACGTGTCCACGTCGGCGAGGACACTCGATGCCGTGGGGCCTTCTTCTTCCTCGGCCGGAACTGTTTCTTCACCAACAATGATGTCGGCCGCAGGCGTGGTTTCATCTTCCTGTGCAAACAACGGCGCTGCGTTGATCAGGAACACGCCACACGAAGCGGGGAGTATTATTCGCCAAAGTCTCTTGAATTCGAACGCATTCATGTCGCCTGGACCTCTGCTGCAAGCTCTGGAAGTAAGAATGCTGTTCGCACATCGCCCATTCTGTGTGCGAATCTGTCTCCGAATGTTCCTTAGGCAACAGGCGCGCCGAACCAGCAGGAAACTTGTGCGAAGACGAAAGAGCAATCACTGTCATTCAGAAAATTCTGCGGCCAAATCGCCGCGAATTCTTTTTCCGACCGACGATCGATTCGACCGGAACAAAAACCATTGCGCGCAGATGCAACAGTTCCGCTTATTCGCAAGGCAGTGAGCAGCTGCACCTCCGGGCCAATGCGACGACTTCAAGTGACTCCTTCCGCCGCGGGAGCAGCACAGTGTGCCGGTCGTCATTTCGTGGGGGGTGTGATGGTGCTGTCCGTCCGGAAACCAGGATCGACCAGATCATGGTCGAGCGCCCTGATACCTCCGCAGAACCGCCAATGGTCCGGTGGCGACTGCCCTTGAATACCGATGCTGGCAGCATCGGCAACGTTGACTCTCCCTCGCAACACCGATGCTGGCAACGTTGTCGACGTTGCCAGCGTCGACAGTCCCGGTCGGACGTTGCCGGCGAGAATGAAGGACTACGACCCAGTCCGTTCCGCTGCAATCAGCAGCCCTGCAAGGGTGTCGTCGGAGAGACTGAGGAGTCTGCCGAACAGTTCCGGGTTCGCCAGAATTCGACGACGAAAGGACTCCGGGATCCGTCGGGCCAGCAACAGTAACGGCTGAGCGTCTGCTCCCAGAGCATCCGCAATCTTCTGTACTGTTTCCTCGCGCGGCGTCTGATCGCCATCCAGCCGATCATTTTCGATGCGGCTAAGATATGTCACGTTGATCCCAACGCGATCGGACAGTTCCTGTTGTGTCAGCTGAAGGGAATTGCGAATGCCGCGAATGCGCCGACCGATCGTAGGCATGTCCACTGCTTTCGCCGAAGGATTCAGGCAAACGATTCTGCAATAGTTGTTATTGACTGTCAACAATAAGTTCTGTGGCCAGCTGGGAGGGCTCCTGCAGAATCTCCTCGTCCGGGCCACGAACAGACGACAGCGCAATGAAAAACGCCCGACACGACGATGTCAGGCGCTTGATGTTTCGATGTACGTTGACTTGCAACCAGCGATCAGTTGTTTTCAGCCAATGAAATATTAATTCGACGACCTTTCCGATCGAAGTACACTTCGCCATCGACCAGTGCGAACAGGGTGTAGTCGTTGCCCATGCCGACGTTTCGACCGGGGTGCCATTTGGTTCCACACTGACGGATCAGGATGTTGCCGGCAATAACACGTTCGCCGCCAAATTTCTTGACGCCACGCCGCTGTGCCTGGGAATCGCGACCGTTGCGCGTGGATCCCTGTCCCTTTTTGTGAGCCATCTTTCCGCTCCCGTAACTCTCTTGATCTCAGAGGACCAGCCCCGCGGGACTGATGGTCGAATTGAGGCGACCGGCACGTGCTTAGTTCAGGTCGACCCGGCGGATTCTGACGAATCGTGCTGAATATGCAAGAGAATTGTGAACCTGCTTCCTCAGGATTCTCAGAGGCAGCGCGGGATTGTCAATTCCCCGGCCGGCTGATTTCGGCAGCCATCGTGACTGGTCCGGGGCTCGACGAAGTGCCGATCTTCCGGAACTGACGTGGACAGATCGTCTACTTCACCGACGTATCCGGTGATCTGTTGCCGAGGATCGAGAGTGCGTCGGGAATATCGAACTGAGCGTCACGGACCTTGTAGACCCACTTCGGTTCCCCTTCCACTCGAAATTCACGTTCGCTCTGTGCGAACCGGTCGCCCGGCCGCCCAAATTCCTGCACGATGCACCTGTCCTCGACCTGGATTTTGCCGTCCTCGGTCGCGGTCAGTCTGTAGGCATTCGTGAAACCAGACATCACGACCCGGAAGAAATCCGTTTCGGCATCGACGTTGCGCCAGATGGCGACGCCGTACAGGGCGTGACTCAACGCCTCCGGATCGTCCGCGGCGACCTGCGCTCCGACAGCAGAAATCGCCTCAACACTGTTCAACAGCTTCAAATCTGCGGCCTCTCGTCGGAATTCCCTTTCGAACACAGCTCGCTGGATCTGGTGATTGATTTCGTCGACGTACTGATGTTGAGCACCCTCATCAGTGGTTTGCAGTACGAATCGAGGCATCAGCAGACTGTCGGCACGAATGGCATCCGCATCATTCCGAGGTGCGACTGCTTCATCGCGGAGACGTTTGAGCAGCTTCGCTTTCGCTTCCGGCGATCCTGCGAGATCGGTGTAGTCACGTGGAATGACCCTGTAGATCATGTACCACACAAGTTCAGGCGATGTATTCCCGGTTGCCGGATCAGTGACCGGCATGCGAAGTAAGCGCACCGGCTTGTATTGAATTTCTGCCATCCAGAGTGCCGGAAATCCGGGACCAAGGATGGGCTCATCGTCTTTACGGTCCAGCTGAGTCCCCAGCATTTCCTGCACACTCGCGACGATGGAGCTGGTGCGGGCGAATCCGCGATCCAGCTTTGCCTGAATGGTCTGGCTGTAGGCAACGCGCGGAGTGTTTCCGCACACCACTGCCAACAGCACTGCGGGGACAACGATGCGAAGGGTACGCGGAATCATCGAGCGGGTCCTGAAGACACGTGTGGTGGTGGTCCTGAATCTCAGATGTTCGTCAAGGTTTGCCTGACTCTTCAAAGCGGCAGACATTGCCGGTTTGAGTGGAGAGTGCGACAGGCATAACAAAGTTATCGACCGGATGCGGGACTGAGGTTGCCCTATCGTCCTCCCAAGGTGTCCAAAAGCAAGGAAATTAGTTGCCGAGGGCCAGATGGGATGGTCGTTTTCCGATGACCTGTCCGATGAAACTGGATTCGCGGGAAAGTCGTGGACGTGGGGGCGAACCAACTCCTCTGAAATGGTTCGAGTCCCTAAATATCGACGCGGGCAGCCCGTTCTTCAAGCTCTTCAAGCTCTTCAAGACTGAAAAACTGCCCGGAACCGGCTCCCCGGCACGATCCACAGACTTCGTCCCATTTTTGTCTGGATTCCAGATTGGATTTCCAGAACGGCCAGGTGCGGCATTGGCCGGGGCGGACCGGGTACACCGTGCATTTCCGTGCCTCTGGATCAAAAAACGTACAATCGCCGTTCTGGTATTCTGTCAGCGACACCCGGCCGCGGACGGGTCGCGTGTGAAACAGGCGGATTTCGCCGATCGGTTTGTCCAGATATTCGGCAATCTCCTGCAATTCTTCCTCAGTCGCCCAAACCACGCCAGGATCGCCGGTGCAGCAATCGCCGCATTGCGAACACGTAAACTGCAGGCCGTCTCGGTACCATGGGGCCTGTTCGGATTCGTTGCTGGAATCTGACATATCTGCCGACTTGCTGTTGAGTTGACGCTGACGATCGTTTCCGACAGGTCACATCGTAGAGAATCTCGCGGCGGAATGAGATGTCTGACGGCAATTCTGTTTCTGGCTCGTGCGATTCATGCAAGGATTCCGCTTTGTCGGCACACCAAGCAGCGGGAGCTGTCATTCTCTGCGGCGGCCGTTCCGTGCGCATGGGAACCGACAAATCGTTATTGCTCATCGACGGTCAACCGTTCCTGAGTTATGTCTGCGAGACGATTGCGCCGCGTTTCAACATGACGATTGTCGTGGCTGCGGAAGACCAGCGACTTCCAGAGTTGCCTGCCACCGTGGACGTCGTGCGGGATGCTGTCCTTGATGCCGGACCGCTGGCAGGACTGCTGACCGGCCTGGAGGAATTGCGACAACGGGACCGCCCTCCTGAAATCATCTGGCTCGGCTGCTGCGACGCTCCGCTGGTCAACCTGGACGTGATCAACCGGCTGTTGACGATGGTCGATTCCCGAGATGCTGCGGTGGTTCGGTATGCCGGGAGGATTCAGCCGCTGGGCGGAGTCTATCGGACAGCAATTTTAGCGACGGTTCGCCGCATGATCGCTGCGGGTGAGAGGCGATTGCAGCAGCTGCCATTGGCGCTGAATACGGAACTGATCGATGCTGAAGAACTGCGGGATCTCGATCCGAACCTGGATTGTTTGAAGAATATTAATACTCCTGAAGACTACCAGCGCTACGTCACTGATCGTTGAACGAACGGAATCTCAGCGTGCGGCTGTCACAATGAGTAGTGCAGTTGCGGAAGCAGTGTCACTCCACTGGCATTCTGGTCGATCGCCTGAGCAGCCCACCCCACCATTCGAGCCAGTGCGATCACCAGGGACATCCTTTCAGGCTGGACGTCGAGCAATGTCAGCACAACCGACGCACTCCAGTCCATGGTCGGGTACCGGTCGTGTCGATCCATCAGTGATTCCAGTCGCTCCGCACAGGCGGCCAGACGGATACGGTCATCGCAGCCCAGCAGGCGGCGGGCGACCTGCTGCAGGATTGCTGCCCTTGGATCTGTTTCTTCGACCGTAAATCCAAATGGCAGCAGTTGATCATTTCGACCAGACAACCATTCTTCGGCGTGATCCGGTGAGTCGAATGATCGCAGCCGTGATCCAATCCATTCATACGGATCGTTTCTCATCTGGGCAACATACAGAGAAGCGGCTGATCGCAGCGACGGCACCACGTCGCCAACAGTACTGCCAAAGAAACGGGCCGCAAAACAGGCTGGCCGCAACTCCGTCAGACACTGGCAGGTCAGGACGGCGTTCATTGCTTCTTCTTCGACGGAAGAATTCACCGCACAACGATCCTGCTCCCCGTTGCGGCTCTTGACCAGTTGCAGGATTGCTCCCGCCAGTGTCGGCTGGTCACCACTTTGTCTTTGTCGATCGGTCAGCGGCACCGCATCAAGACCGCATTTCAGCAGCATCGGCAACTGGGCGAGGATGCGCCAGACGCGCGATCGACTGGCGGCGGGACTTTGATCAACCTGGATTGGGTCAAAGTAGGACAGCATGGACACCGCCAGCGGCAGCAGTTCCAGCGGTCTGGTTCGGAGTGGTAACCCCGATAAAGCGTCCGCAGCTGACTGGTCGACGAGTGCAGATTCTCCCATGATTGCCGCGGCATCGGCCAACTGATCATCTGTCGGCAGCTCCCCCGTCAGCAGCAGCCAAACCACAGCTTCGAAGGGCACATCGTCGATCAGATCCGCGACATCGATGCCACAGTACTCAACACGGTCCTGTGAAAATCCAGCGAGCGTTGACGACCCACAAACGACCTGACCGAGTCCAAACACTTCGTTCCGTTGGAATGCATTGACGTCGCCGACGAGCCGACTGAGTCCGTGCGAAACATGATCCGCGTGGTTGTAAGGAGACTCCATCACATGAATCCTTTCCGGAATCCGTTCCGAGAGGTTGGCATTCGTGCCGACAACGCTTCAACAGGAGCGTTGCTGATTTCGCGGTCCTTCATCCGGGAGGGACCATCCTCATTCAGTGTAAACCGTCTCCTCCCCCGAGCAAACCCAATGAGCCATCATGGTCGGTTTCGGTCGCTTTTCCGATGGTTTCTGTCACCCTCGGGGACCACCGGGGTCCTGCAAACCGGTCAGTCGGCCGTCGGCATCAAACGGCATTGGATACACCTCACCGACAATTCTACAGTTGCCGGTGTTCCGAATCTCGGTCAGACAGGCTGCAGAGGCGCGCACGACATCGAGGTGCAGCGTATCCTGAATATGAATGACTTTTGCGTCCTGCGGTTCCGTCAGGCCTATCGTCTTCAGTGCTGCTTCGACTGCCTCCCGATCCGTTGAAAATGTAATCGGAATCATGGCACCTTCCGGATGCAGGGCGGTGATACAGTTGATTCCCGTCTTGACCGGATCGACCTGGTCCACACAACGCTGCGTTGTGAATTCGGCAAGACCGATTCCGCAGGCGTTGCCGTTCGTTTTTTTGGTGAGTGACCGGACCAGGATCCGCCGGCAGGAAACTCGGTCTTCGCTGGTTGCCATGTGATCGAAGAATTTGCGACCCACCACATTTGTGTCCATGCCGGCGCCGCTGATGTCTTTGCCGATTTGATCCACAATCAATAAGTCGCATTCTGCGACCGGAAGAGCCGGCAGCCACGCGACGGCCTGCTTCAGGAGTTCGGCTTCCCGTGATGCGAAATCATCCGGATGCACGGCTTCGATCAGCGCTGTTTCATCCAGAGCGTTCTCAACCAGGGCCAGTCCGCCAATGACGCGGCATTTTTCCAGCACGACCCTGGCGACGTCGGCGAGGATTTCCGGAAAACTGTACGCCAGAATCGCACGGTGATAGATGCTGGCACCTTCATGTTTTCCGAGCCCGATCAGCATCATCTTGTGCAGTCCGGATTCAATCGGACCCACAAATCGAGTGTGCGGTTTCACCCGATTGACGATCAGCACGTGGTCCGCTTCACTGGCCAGCCGGTCGAAGTGCACCGGAACTCCGCCGGCCGTTTTAGTGACAACAACGGTATCCATCGTCGCTCGAATCGGGGCCTTCACGGACTCTTCCGTGATGCCGAGACCCGCCAGCACCTCCACCTGTCCTGCGGCCGTGCCGCCCCCATGGCTGCCCATGGCCGGAACGATGAATGGTTCGGCGCCAGCAGTTCGCACGGCATCGACCGTAGCGGCGATGATCGGTCCAATGTTGGCGATCCCGCGGCTGCCAGCCGTGATTGCCATCGAATCGCCAGGACGGATTTTCCCGCTCAGGTTGAGATTCCTGATCTGCGCGTGGACCGTCTCAGCAATACTCTCGACGCGAGGAGCATCAAATTGCTGTTCTACGGTGGCCATTTGAGGAAGCTGCATACCTCAGGTCTTTTTCTTTGAGCTGCTGGAGTGCGAGAATCAATTCAGGGCTGGCATGCCATCAGGCCGTCTCGACGGTCAAATCATCAATACGGGCTGCGAGGATGAAGTCGTTGAGTGACAGTCCACCGATCGCATGTGTCCAGATTTCGATGTCCACATTGCGATATCCGTGCAAATGCAGATCTGGATGATGTCCTTCCGATTCTGCAACCGCCGCGACTTTTTCGAAGAACTTCATCCCGGCGACAAAGTTTTTCACGGTCCACGTCCGGCGAATACGATCGGGGTCATGAAGGACACCCCAGCCGTCGACCAGCCGCAATTGGCGCTCGATTTCATCGGCGGTCAGTTTGGGCACACCGCCTTCGCAGGGAACACATCGAGCCTGGCGCAATTCATCGGTCGTCTGTGGAGTGCTCATTGTTCAACCTGAGTTTGTGCAGAAGTTGCTTCACCTGAAGATCCATAGGCATTCTAAGACAGATCCACACCTGTCGTTTGTACATCAACACAGAAAATCCGGCAGAATTGTCAATGATTCAAAGACCTGAATGGACTGACGGCGAGCATTCCATGCGGAGCAACGTCGACTCTAACGGCTCCGCCGCTGCTGGTGAAGTGCAGCCGCGAAGAGGGGTAGATATGTTCCAATCTCGGTCGAGAGCTGTCGTCGCGAGCACTGATGATCACGTGTTGAGGTTTCAACTGCTCGGCAACGCCCGGGAGGTTTGCTTTCAGCGACCCATGGTGGGGACTGACGAGGACGTCGGCATGAGATAACGCAGGCAGAATGTCGTCGAGACCAGCGCCTTCCAGATCACCGGGCAACAGGATGGTCCTGTCCGCATACCGAATCTGAACGACCAGACTTTTTTCATTGTCGGATCGAGCATTCGCCAGATGGTGCGGAGACGCCTGCAGGATCTGAGTCTCGATTCCGCCGGCTTTGAACCATTCACCATTCCCCACAATGCGCACCCGAACACGGTATTCGGCGGCCAGGGCAACGAGCTGCCGCGCGGCCTCAGATTCGTTCTGCAGAAATTGTTTCGACATTGTTGGTTCCGAGGAGCCTACATGCTCAGAGGAGCCTACGGGGGCGGGCCCCTTCTCCAGCGCGGCGCGGCCCAATAAAAGGTGGGGCCAGTGGCACGACTTTGAAGGCTGGGGCAACCTGGGCGGATGGCTACTGGGTCCGCACGCAAGCCCGGCCCACGGACTGGCAGACATTGAGTTCACTCGGGAATTGCTGGACCTTTTGGGCGATCTCTATTGCATTGATACAGAGCGGGTGTTTGCCACCGGGCACAGTTGGGAAGGAGACATAGCCGCGGTGGTATAGTAAGTATTAGAGAATCCTTTTCCGCCGCCTGTACAGGTAATGGAGCTAAATGTTGAGGGTGAAGAATAGGTCTGCCAAGTACCACCAGCACCAACAGTTAT
>JBDOMX010000902.1:17128-18588 GCA_039831615.1 Planctomycetaceae bacterium | reverse complement strand
GATCGGTGACCCGCAGCCCGGACGCCTTGTGTTCGGCGAGACATCGATACAGATAAATGCGGTCGTATTCGCTGCGGAGCGGTAATCCGGTGACTTCCCGCAGACTCGCCTGCAGACTTTCGCGTGACGGCGGGAATCGGTGATGCAATTCCGTCAGTTCCGCTCCGTATGCCCAGGCGGCATCCCGCTGACGAATGCCGGGGCCATACACGCAGGCGACTTCATTGCCAACCAGTCGCACGGCATCATTGAAGAATGCGACGGCACGCTGATCGACATAGTTTTCGACGAGTTTCTTTGAACCGCGACGTCCCAGTTCAGTTGCCACCCACCAGGCTCCAAATGTCACCGGGCTGGAGCCTGCCGCAATTCTGCCGGCATACATGCCCCGACTCAGTCGCGTCATCCACGGCGACACGGTCTGCCACGCTCCCCAGGCCCGGACCGCTCCGCGGACATAGTTGTAGAGTTCTGCGACGGTGTAGTGCTGGACATCCAGCGGGAGTTGTTCGACAAGGACGAGGGCCTGCAGGCACACCCGGCTGGCGGCTCTGGCCAGTTGATCGAAGCTGGTCTCCATGATTGGGTTCGCGCTGTCGGGTGAGTAGACCCGAGCGACACGCTGAATGACATCAAGAACTTCGAGCCTGATCGTTGCGGAATCCAGGTAGCCGTCCACGCGGTATCCGTCGGATCGAATCTTCTCGTAGACGCGAGCTGCCTCTGACTCGAGAATCCTGTTGACCTCCCGATCCCGTTCGGAAAGATTCGACGGTGGAGAGTCGCTCGAATTCTCGGCGGAATCAATTGCCGGATATTCGAGGAATTCGTGATAACGCAGCAATTGATCGTTTAGCTTTTGCCGTCGATGATCCAGCTGACGACTCTGTTCTTCGAGAGACGCACACACTTGCTCGCGCCATGTGTCAAACTCAGCACGGGAGTCGCCGCCTGATTCCGGATGGCCGCCAATTCGCCGCGGCGCTCCACGAGAGTGGGCTCGCCATTCGATCACCGGACTCAGTACGAGCGCCAGCGCACCCAGCGCGATGATGATCTGGCTCAGACCGGAGGCGGACGACGTCAGAGTCGCGGTCAACACCATGGCGCAGCCGATGGTGCTGAGCCCGACGGAAGACAGACGCAATCGAGTGACAGGCATGAATAAACTGATTTTCGTGTCGACGAGGTGTTGCGTCAGTGCCGGGAGGAATCTGAATCCACGATTTCACGACCATCCGCACGAAACAGACGGTTGCGCCCCTCGTCCTTGGCGCAGTAGAGCAGTCTGTCTGCGGCAGACAACAGGGAATCAACGTCGGACAGGGTATGACCGTCCGTACAGGTCACTCCCAGGCTGCAGGTGATATTGAGCTGGCCATTCTGAATCTCAAACGGAGTGTCGGCGATCTCGCTGCGAATCAATTCCGCAAGCTGAACTGTCATTTCCAGCTCGGATC
>JBDOMX010000902.1:0-17118 GCA_039831615.1 Planctomycetaceae bacterium | reverse complement strand
CACAAATTCGTCACCACCGACTCGGCACAGGCTGTGGGTGCTGTCCAGAATCGTACGAATGCGTTCACAGAAGATACGAAGGACTTTGTCTCCGACGAGGTGGCCGTGTTGGTCGTTCACCAGTTTGAACTGATCAACATCCAAAAAGATGACCGACAGCGCGGTAGATTCCTCACGGCACAGTTGCAATTCTCGTTCCAGCAATGGAAACAATGAGCCCCGATTCAACGTGTTGGTCAGAGCGTCACGGGTCATCACCTCATGGACAATATTGTGATATTGAGTTTCTTCATCGACGAGCAGAATGAACTTCAGAATGGTATTACCCAATCTAATCAGCTCACCGCCTGCAAGCTCCGATTGAGATTCCAGTTTCGTTTCGTTGATCCAGCTGCCGTTGGTGCTGTTCAGATCGGTGATACTGTACGTACCGCCGGACCATTGGACGGCGGCGTGGGTCCGTGAAACACTGGAGTCATTCACGGTAATGTGGCAGGTACTGTCTCGCCCGATGACCGATCGGGATGCCGCCAGAGGCAACAAGCCTGGCCTGTCCGGGACCGGATAGATCTGCAGCAGGCAACCACCTCCGCCGGAGCCACCGAGTCCAACTCCGGAGTGACTCGACCCGATGGACGTATCTGTATCTGCCAGGGACTCATCCTGTGAATCTTGTGGAGTCGGAGTCACGATCTGACTTTCAGTTGATCAGACATCGGACCTAAAACAAAGGGTCAGCCTGGACGTTGCAGGTGGCAGCGATGGACATCATACTGCCTGCGCGTAGATCCTCCAAGGGCTTCCCTTAGGTGCAACACTGGCAAGTTCGTCGTACGACTCCGTTTTTGTGGTATAGGAATCAATCTGGCCGCCGTCGCCACACACCTTCGCAGCTTCCCGGCTGCCTTGTCTTCCTGACAATCAGCCCCCGGACGATTGTTTGATGCAGTTTCCACGTATCGCCTCCTTCCGCGACCGCACCCGGTTTCAGTCGCGGCTCGACGAATTGCAGCTGCAGTTGCCGGTCGCTGAAAATTTTGACGGGGGACCCAACTCAGCCGTCGCACAACCACTAACCACGCGAGCCGGGAAGATTGGCAATCGGTTCTGCATTTTGCCGATGGAAGGCTGGGACGGTACCACGGACGGGCGGCCGACCGAGCTGACGACACGCCGCTGGGAGAGGTTCGGACTGAGCGGTGCGAAACTCATCTGGGGCGGCGAAGCCGTTGCCGTGCGGCATGATGGTCGAGCCAACCCACGGCAATTGGTGATCAACGATCACAACGCCGCAGAGCTGGAGGGACTCCGCCGGAAACTTGTGGATGCCCATGCCGGTCAATTTGGTTCGACTGATGACCTGTGTGTCGGGCTGCAGTTAACGCACTCCGGCCGGTACGCCGTGCCAACGCGTGAGCTGGGCCGCCAGCCCCGACCGATTTACCGCCACCCGGTTCTGGATCAGCGGTGCGGTGTCACGTCAAACGACTGCGTGATGACAGACGATGAGCTCAGGAAACTGGCCGACGACTTTATCGCGGGAGCACGTCGCGCTCAGCAGCTGGGGTTCAGCTGGGTCGACATCAAACACTGTCACGGCTATCTGGGCCATGAGCTGTTGTCCGGCTTCGATCGACCTGGCCTCTTTGGTGGCAGCTTTGAGAATCGCACGCGATTTCTGCGGACGATTGTCGAGGGCATTCGCGCGGAAGCTCCGGGACTGGAAGTCGGAGTACGGGTCAGCGTCTTTGATTTTGTCCCGTTCAAGCCGGGACCCGACGGACCTGGCATTCCGGAAGTCGAAGGCCACTACCGATACGCTTTCGGAGGGGATTTGTCCGGTGCCGGGATCGATTTGAGCGAACCAGAGGAATTCCTGCGACTGCTGATTCAGCTGCAGATTGAACTGGTCTGCACCACCTGCGGCAGCCCGTATTATAACCCTCACATCCAGCGGCCCGCACTGTTTCCGCCGTCGGACGGATATCAGCCACCGGAAGATCCCCTGGTGGGGGTCGCACGCCAGATTCGGATCACTGCCGAACTGAAGCAAAAGTTCCCTGAACTGACGTTTGTGGGCAGCGGATACACGTACTTGCAGGAATGGTTACCGTCGGTTGCAGAAGCGGTGGTCCGGGGTGGCATGGTGGACTCCGTTGGGCTCGGCCGGATGGTGCTGTCGTATCCGGAGCTGCCGGCAGATGTCCTTGCAGGCCGCAAAATGCCACGGAAGAAAATCTGCCGTACGTTCAGTGACTGTACAACGGCGCCAAGAAACGGACTGGTCAGCGGCTGCTTCCCATTAGATCAATTCTACAAGGATCATACAGACCGAGTCGCGCTGCAGGCCGCAAAGCAGCAGGACAACGAATCACCTGTTGAGCCATGAGCCGTCAGCAGGGATCGCCCGGGGAGGGCGGCCGGTCAGATTCACTCGCCGCTGCCCGAATATTGCGGACGGTCCGGCGAACAGTTGGCGGTCAGCCACCTTGACCTCAAGAGCAGTCTGGACATCTGTTTATCAATGACGGATCATTGTCAGCAGCTGAATCGGTGGATCGGATCCACTCGTTTGAGAACACTACAACAGAGATTGTTAATTATGAAACTGCGTCCGGGATTGATCGCACTTGTTTCCGGAATTCTGTCGTGTGTGTCTTTAACGACGCAGGCTGCCGATTCCAGTGATGCTGAGACATCAGCGAACGAGAACAATGAACGTCAGTATATCCGCATTGCCCGCAACGAAGATAACTTCGCGGCGCTGCTTCAGACGTCGGTGATTCGCTTTGCAGACTCGAAGCAGTTTCCCGGCAGGATGGTCGACCTTGTGGGAGCCATTCACCTGGGCGAAGCTGGATACTACGAAGAACTCAATCGTCGGTTTGTTGAGTACGATGCTCTGCTGTACGAAGCCGTGATTCCGGAAGAAGCACTTCGCAGGGGGCTGCGTCCGGGAAGCCATGGTTCGGGACGTGAATTGAGCGACGATGAAGCCTGGACAGAATCCAAGGTCGGTCTGGCCGCCATCTCCGCTGTACAGATTGGAATGAAGGACGTGCTTGGTCTGGAGTTCCAGCTGGCGGGTGTCGACTATCGCCCGGATAACTTCATCCACGCCGACATGACGCAGGAAGAAATGGAAGAGTCGATGGCGAAACGGGGTGAATCGTTTTCGGAAATGCTGGCGCGCGAAATGGCCAAAGCCACGCTCAAACAGCAGGAGCGTAATCCGATCGCCATGAATCTTGACCTGATCCTGTCGATGCTGTCGTCCGATCGTCAATACCGAGTCCGACGATTTGCCGCGGTCGAAATGGTCAAGGCCAGCACCGGCGATGTCTTTGCGACATCGGATGGAACGTCCACGATTATCACTGAACGCAATATTAAGGCACTGAAGGTGCTGCGCCGCGAGTTACAAAAAGCGGGCAACCGGAGAATCGGGTTGTTCTACGGAGCCGGTCATTTCGCAGACATGGAACAGCGCATGGTTGAGAAGCTTGGCTTTCGTCGAGTCTCTGAACACTGGCTCACGGCCTGGGAACTCAGGCCACCGAAACGCGAGTCACCAAAACCTCGCAGCAGATCCTCCGCTCGCTGATCCATTTTTTGCACATGTCGGATCACTCGCTGACTTTGCCCAACCCGCCCCCTCTTCTCTGTGAACTGAAAAAAGGACCGATTCGTGACCGAAACGAACCGTACTCGCCGTTCCTTCCTTGCAACATCATCGTCCATTGCGGCCGCCGCCACGGCCACCGCGTCTTTTCCGTGGTCGCAACCGGCATTCGCAAATACTTCGGCCAATGACCGGCCGCGGATCGGCTGCATCGGAGTTGGCAGCATGGGCACGGGTGACGCGAAAGGACATGCGAAGTTCGGCGATATTGTGGCCGTCTGCGACGTGGACTCAGCACATGCAGATCAAGCGAAGGAGCATGAACAGGTCGGCAAAGGGAAAGCCGACACTTATGGCGACTACCGTCGCGTTTTGGAACGTGATGACATTGATGTCGTCAGCGTGGTCACGCCGGATCACTGGCACGTCAAGATCGCCATCGAAGCGCTGCAGGCCGGGAAACATGTGTTTTGCCAAAAGCCGCTGACATTGACGCTCGAAGAAAACCAGCTCATCCGAAATGCCTGCCGGGAATACGACGATCGAGTCTTCATTGTCGGGACTCAGCAGCGAAGCAGCCGCGACAAATTCCTGCGGGCCGTCAATATGGTGCAAAAGGGGTTGCTCGGTGACATCACAAAAGTCGTGGTCGGCATCAATGGTTCGCCGACCGGAGGTCCGTTTCCGGTCGTCGATCCTCCGGCGAACCTGAACTGGGATATGTGGCTCGGTCAGGCACCAAAGGTCGACTACCGTGAAAAACGATGCCACTACGAATTCCGTTGGTGGTACGAGTATTCAGGTGGCAAGTTCACCGACTGGGGTGCGCACCATGTGGATATTGCCACCTGGGCAATCGGCCACGATCAGGAAGGCATGGGACCGATTGAAATTGATGGCACCGATGCTCTGCATCCCGTCGAATACAAGGACGGCTGCGCAACAGTCGACGACCAGTACAACACGTCACATGAATTCGACGTCGTCTGCCGTTTTGAAAACGGCATTGAACTGCATGTTGAGAGCCGGGGCGACAACGGCGTCCTTTTTGAAGGGACGAAGGGACGCATCTTTGTGAGTCGTGGCAAGATCACCGGTACGCCGATTGAAGAGAACTGGGACGAGGGCCAGTTCACGGACGAGGATCTGCGGCGGCTTTATAAGGAAAAGCCAGCCGAAGGCCATAAGAATAATTTCTACCGCTGCATTGCCGAAGGTGGTTTGCCGGTGTCAGATGTCTTCACTCACGTGCAGACCATGAACACCTGCCATCTGTCCGCCATCGCCGCGAGACTCGGCCGAAAGATCGAATGGGATCCTGTATCCGAGCAGATCATTGGCGACGATCAGGCGGCGGCGTTCTTCAGTCGAACACCGCGCGAAGGATTCGAAATCCCTCGAGTGTGATGTGGCGACCGAGTGTCGACAGACCTGTCATGACGGCGAGATAACTGCCGAAGAGGCAGGAGGACCTCACCATGGCTTCAGACGGGGCTTCGCGTCACTCGACTCCGTCCGTGCTGTAGGGACGCATGAGGTGATCTTTCAGATCGCCACACAACTGATTCTCCTGCCAGTCGCTCCCGACGGTAAGATCCGGATGGACAAGAACCTCTTCAAAATCTTTGTTGACGATCCGAACTCATGCGATGCCGCCACATCTCGGTCTTGATTTCGTTTTCGCTCCTGACCATTTCCAGTCGTGGCAGTCTTGCGCAAACACTGGAAAAGCGACTGCATCGGGAACCCGTTGTCGAACTGGTTGCCGCCGCTCGGAAGTTGGGTGATTCCCGGCGCGGGGCAGTTGTCTTCCACCAGCCGTTGATGGCCTGTTCTCGGTGCCACGACATGACAGGCTCGCAGCAGGAAACACTCGGACCAAATCTTGCCGTGTGGCAGCAGAAGGTTGACGACAGTAATATCGTCGAATCGGTCCTTTATCCCTCAAAGGCAATCCGCAGGGGATACCAGCCCATTCAAGTGGTGACGACAGGCGGGAAGAACCTGATCGGGTTGTTCCATACAGAATCCGTCGACACCCTTGAGCTGCGCGATCCGGCTTCCGGACGATTGATTAGGGTCGCTGCCGGCGACATCGAAGAACGTCACCAGTTGACGACGTCCATCATGCCGGGCGGGCAGGTCAATCAGCTCACCAGCCGTCAGCAGTTTCTTGATTTGCTGAAGTATCTGTTTGAGATTCGCGACGGTGGCATGGACCGTGCCAAAGAGTTGCAGCCACCGGTGTCCATGTTTGCGCTGACGATCCCGGAGTATGAATCGCACGTTGACCATGCCGGCCTCATCGCAGACTTGAGCCACGAATCACTCAAACGCGGCGAAGCGATCTACCATCGACTGTGCATCAATTGCCACGGCGATCAGCACAAACCAGGTTCCCTCCCCACCGCAGTGCGGTTCACTGAGGACCGATTCAAAAACGGCAATGATCCACACGCGATGTATCGCACCCTGACGCATGGTTTCGGGTTTATGGTCGCTCAGACCTGGATGGTACCTCAACAAAAATACGATGTGATCCACTACATACGCGAAACGTGGCTCAAACAATACAACCCATCGCAGTACGCCGAACTCGACGACGACTACCTGGCGAGGCTGCCCCGGGGGAACACGCGGGGACCGGAACCGGCTGCCATGGATCACTGGGCAACGATGGACTATGGCCCCCGACTGATCAATACGTATGAAGTCGGTACCGACGGTTCCAACTTTGCGTACAAAGGGATTGCGGTTCGACTTGATCCCGGGCCGGGCGGGATCGCTCGTGGCTCCGCCTGGATGATTTTCGATCACGACACCATGCGGATGGCGGCCGCATGGACCGCAGATCCCGAAGCCGGAGGGACTCGATTTATTGACTGGAACGGCATCCACTTCAATGGTCGACATGGAGCACACCCGCGTGTCGTTGGAGAGGTTCAGGTCGCCAATCCAACGGGGCCGGGCTGGGCAGATCCAGCCACCGATGAACTTGACGACCTCGCTCGAGTGGTTGGGCGCGACGACCGTCGTTACGGACCGTTACCCAGGCCGTGGGCGCAGTATCACGGCTTATATGCCTCCGGCGATCGAACGATTGTGGACTACTCGGTCGGCACGACTCGCGTATTGGAGATGCCAGGCATGATTGTGCCGTCTGACTCCGGCGGTACGGTCACAGGCGAGGGAGCGTTTACTCGCTCATTTAATATTGGGCGGCGCGACGAATCGCTGACCCTGGTTGTCGGGACGGCATCTGATGACAGCATTCTTTCGATGGATGGGTCGGTGGCGAGGCTGGGCCGGCCACAGCGCGGTTCCGGAGTAGCAGCCGGACTGTCCGTCGACATTCCAGGTGCCAAATGGGTGCAGCGAGAAAATCGACTGTGCCTGACGCTGCCGGCCGGCAACAGGTCCCTGAAGTTCGTGCTGTGGTTCGCCAAACAGGAGCAGACGACAGCCGTGGAACCGCTTCTGACCGAAGTTGAACCCGACCTGGAATTGCGGAAGTCCGACAATACCTCGCTGTGGAATCCTGTTCTGTCGACGAACGTGACACCTGGCAACGACAATCGTCCGTTCGCGGTCGACTTTCTCACACCACCGGAAAATAATCCATGGCTCGCCCGGACTCGTCTCACGGGACTCGATTTTCATGACGACGGCGACACCATGGCGATCTGCAGCTGGGATGGAGACGTGTGGATTGTCCGTGGGCTGAAGAATTCGATGGACAGACCGACTTTGACGTGGCAGCGCATCGCCAACGGTCTGTTTCAGCCTCTCGGTTTGAAGATCATCGACGGTCGAATCTTTGTCACCTGTCGAGACCAGATTGTCGTTCTGGAAGATAACAATGGTGACGGAGAAACCGACTACTATCGTTGCTTCAACAATGACCATCAGGTGACTGAGCACTTTCATGAATTTGCCATGGGGCTCCAGGCAGACGCCGACGGAAACCTGTACTACGCGAAGTCCGCCCGACACGCGAAGACAGCTCTGGTGCCTCATCATGGAACACTCCTGCGTGTGTCTGCAGACGGCGCACGGACCGATATTCTGGCGAATGGTTTTCGAGCCGCTAACGGCGTGTGCCTCAATCCGGATGGTTCGTTTGTCGTCACGGACCAGGAAGGACACTGGAATCCCAAGAACCGTATCAACTGGGTTCGTGAAGGTGGCTTCTATGGCAACATGTTCGGCTACCACGACGTCACTGATTCTTCTGACTCCGCGATGGAACAGCCGCTGTGCTGGATCACGAACGAATTCGATCGGTCACCGGGAGAACTCCTGTGGGTCGACAGTGAATCGTGGGGACCACTCAATGGTTCACTGCTGAATCTGTCCTACGGCTACGGCAAAGTGTATGTCGTACCGTTTGAAGTCCTGGATGGTCAGCCGCAGGGCGGCATGTGTGAATTGCCGATCGATCAGTTTCCCACAGGCACCATGCGAGGTCGATTTCATCCAGCCGACGGCCATCTCTACACGTGCGGCATGTTTGCCTGGGCCGGCAGTCGGACTCACCCCGGCGGCCTGTATCGACTCCGGGCGACCGGGAAACCCGCCTGGCTGCCGCGAGGGCTGACCACACACCCTGAGGGGATATCGATCGAATTCACTGACGCGCTCGACGCATCGGCTGCAGAGAACCCGGATCATTATCAAATCAAAGTGTGGTCACTCAAACGCACGGCCAACTACGGATCTGAACACTATGACGAACATATGCTCAAGGTCGCAGCGGCAGAAGTGTTGCAGGACGGCAGGACGGTGAGACTCACGGTCCCGGGAATAGGCCCCACCTGGTGTATGGAAATTCGCTGCCAGGTCAGGACGCCGGATGGGCGAACCGAAGAACGCGTGATTCACAACACGATCCACCGGTTGAACGACTGATGCATTGACGGGATTGTGAGTGTGAGGGAACGGCAACTGTGTGTCAGAGCAGGCACCGGTTTTCTGGCGAAGAGTCCCACCTGAGCCCGGTGCGTCCCTATCCGTTCGCACGTCGGACCAGTCGTATGCACCACACCGCGAGGAATCCGTTGACGGCACAGAACATCAAAAACAGTCCGAACCCACCGGATTCTGCGGCCTCGGCATGACTGATGAAATCGATGCGTTCACCCAGAATGCTGACACGGACCTGTTCACGACACATCATCACGCCCATTAACTGCAGCACGATGCCAAGGGTGACAGCAGCGCGTGTCGCGAGTGTGTCACCACGACTTCGAAACCGTGCCACCCATCCTGCGAAATGTACGATCGTTCCCAGTGCCGCTGCTGTCACCCAGACTCGCACCGGCCCGGCAATCAGGTCCGCGCGAATGTTGTCCGGCATTCGACTGACAAGGAAAACTGCGAGGACCACCGCTGCAACGGTGCCACAAATGGCAATCGCCGACGTACGTGCCACGCCCGGCGGATGATCGGCATCAACCGCCCGGCGATTTCGCAGCTGCCACGTCAACAGACAACTCAGAACCGGAAACGTCAACGCAATCCACAGGCTGAGTCTCAGACTGACAGCAACCCCCGGTCCGGGTGCCACCTCGTTTGCATAGTGCGCGACCCATGTCGCGGGTTCCTGCAGTGACAACAGATGATTGCCGGACCAGGACCAGGCAATGAACAGCACGCAGCCCACACAGGCAACCGCTGCAATCCTCTGTATCCATGTCTGGCGGTCACCGTGAGCCTTGATCAGATAGGCCAGATAGAACAGCACAATCAGGATCGGCAGAATTGCCATCCAGCGATGAAACTGCAGGAGGTTGGCCGTGTAGAACTGCTGTCGGTACAGAATCTGAATAAACAACAGGGGAGCAACACCGGCGGTGATGGCTCCACTGAGCATCACAGGCATCCAGTCCTTCAACACCGCGGTGATCTCTGACATTGCGCCCCTGGGAGCGAACAAACCAAACATCACCCACACACTGCCGGCCAGCACGTAGCTCATGAAGATGAAATGAATCACGAGTGTCACAACAAAGAGCAGCAGATACAGCGACGTGCTGCCGGGAAGCGTGAAGGGGAACAGATCTGTCATGATTCGGCCCCGGGAACTTCGCCTTCTGCTCCGCTGCCTGCCTGCTGTAACGGAGCATCATCAATCCACCGTCGAACTTTTTCGTAAAGATCATCATTGCCGGTTTCCGCCCATTCAGGAGGTCGGCCGTTGTGGTGCCATTCCAGCATCTGGACGAGGGCTTCCAGTTCTTCGGGGGTCCCCGCGAACGGCGGCATGAAGTTGCGGGTGCGCTGCAACTGCGCAATATTGATGCGCTTTTGCTCCGTCGACCAGGTGGACGACAGATGCGACAGTGCGTTGGCCCCATCCAGCGTGTGGCAGATGCTGCAATGGACCCGGTAGACGTGAGCCCCCAGCTGCAACTGCGGATTGGGATAATCGGCGGCATCCCGCAAAGGCCATGGATCATTGGTGGTGCATCCCACCTCACGCAGATGCCTGACGTCATCCGGCGTCATGGAATTGGAATACAGCACGTTCCGAACGGTGTAGGGCTTGCGGACTCCCTCACGCACAAATTCACCACCCGCAGTGGCGGCAAAGGCCAACGCCAGGAGCAGTGTGGCCGTCGCTCCATTGACGAACAACTTCTGTTTCCACAGGCCGAACACTGCATAGCCACCGATGAGCGTCGAGGCTCCGACAGCCATCACCAGAAACATCATCATGGCCACGCTGCCACCCATAAGCCACGCCTGGCTGTCCGACGGCATCGTGCCAAAGTACCACAACCCGAGGATCGGCATTGCTGTCATGGGCAGCAGCAGTACGGCAATCCGCTGCATCAGCGATTCGCGTTCTGTGCGCGACCATCCGGGTATCAGATTCACAACGACGGCGGCCACCAGAGCGGCAATGGTGAGTGATGTGATTGTGCGAAAAATCAGCGAAGGCGGGAAACCGGGATTGAAGAAACCATCAAACACATCACCGGACTTCAGCCATTCTCCCGGAGTCAGCTGCCAGGCAAGGATCCCGTTGATCCAGAACAGGCTAAACCATGCTGCCGCGGAATACGTCACCAGCAGCGCCATACGAGTGCGATGATTCAGGCGATGGCCACAACGATAGAAACAGTATCCAGCGACCACTTCCAGGCAGAAGAACGTCCATTCAATGGCCCAGATCCAGTGGAACTCCTGCACCATCAAACCGATGGTGCGCGGGCTGATTTGAATCGTCGTGAACCACATCGCCACGCCGGTGACAGCACCCAGGACAAAGCTGATCAGCACAAGCACCCTGAAATAGCGGTCAATGAATTCTCGGCTGAGTGTTGAGCGACCGGTGCCATGCAACCACTCAAACCAACAGGCAAGCATGCCTCCGCCGATGGCGAACTGAGCCAGAAAGACGTGGAAGATCCCTAATCCACCGATGACCAGCCCTTTCATGAGCGGTCCGAAATCATTGATGGGATAGTAGAGTTCGTGCATGGGACCAGCCTGAACATGGAAACTTCGACCTTCCGGGTGCCGCCCGCTACAGTTGCAACCGCAGCCTGATGTATTGTTCAACAAGCTCAATCCACTCGGCGACCGCTGGTTGCCATGTTTTCAGTTTCCGGAAAGCAGTTTGCGCAGATGGCATCGTCTTTTTCCATGACACGCGTCATAGAGTTCTGTGAAACGGATATGGCCGGCATCGTCCATTTTTCCAACTTTTATTGCTGGATGGAGCAGGCCGAGCATGCTTTTTTTCGATCGCTGGGGCTGACGATTGCCCACGATCAGGATGACGGCACCACGATTGGGTTTCCCCGCGTCTCGGCATCGTGTCGTTTCGTCTCTCCAGCGCGTTTCGAAGATCAACTGACCGTGCGGCTGCAGGTGCAGCGCATCGGCGTTAAGTCGTTGACGTACGATGCCATCTTTTCGATTGGCGAGCGGCTGGTCGCCAACGGGACGCTGAAGACGGTCTGCTGCCGCTTTCGTCCTGGCGAGTCACTGGAATCGATCGTGATCCCCAACCTGTATCTGTCAAAGATCAAGGAGTATGCGGATTGATCGACGCGGTGCCAATCCGGACTCAAATCGACGCCGCAGGCTGTAGACGGACCGAGCGCAGCGCTGTTCCGGCAGTGGCCAGCGTTGATGTCATTGCCGGAGCGGCGTCGCTCCGCTCCTTGATTCGGCCTGCATTGGTTCGTGTTCCCAAAACCGAGCCCGCTCGGTGTGCCGTTGATCCGCGGCATCTGGACATTTCTGCCTTTTCATGCGCGACCTAAACTAATACAATTGTATTACTCATGACGAGCCGATGTTCGGTCGATCTGATCTGCAGGGTTCCATGGCAATGCAGCGACAGCGTCTCACCAGAATCCAGACACGTATTCTGGACTTCATTCGCGAGGAAATCCGTTCGACGGGGAGGTCACCGAGTATGCGCGAGATTCAGGCGGAGTTTGGGTATCGATCGCCACACACGCCTCAGTTTCATGTGAACAACCTGATTGATGCCGGTCATCTGCGGCGCGGCGCCGGACATCGCGGGTTGCAACTGGTGGAGTCGCGAGGACTCAGGCTGGTGGGAACCGTCGCAGCCGGTGTTCCGATCGAAGCGATTGAAGAGCAGGTCGAACGAATCGACCTCAGTGAATTTTCCGAGGACAACCATTTCGTCCTGTGTGTTCGCGGTGAATCAATGATCGAAGAGTGCATTGCGGACGGTGATCACGTTGTCGTTCGGAAACAGCAAACCTGTTCAGACGGTGACCTCGTGGTTGCGAGGATCGGCGAGGAAGCCACGTTGAAGCGTTTTTATCGGGATCAAAAGAAACATCGTATTCGGCTGCAGCCGGCTAATTCGAGTATGAAGCCGATCTTCTGCCGGGCTGAGGATACCACGATTGAAGGAGTCGTTGTCGGCGTGATTCGTCTGATGGGCCGGTATTCCAGGTGATCCGGCGGAGACTGACTGATGGCTGCGGAAGAAGATTTTCCCCAGGACACGCGATTAATCGATCGTTCCGAGGCAATTCAGAAGCTGCGCACAGGACTGTGTCAATTCCGGCAGGGCCTGCGAACCACAACCGCTCATCAACAAATCATTTCGACCGGCATCTCTGCCCTGGACAACATCCTGCCGGATAAGGGGCTGCGGCGCGGCACGCTCAGCGAGTGGATCGCGGCCGAGTCCGGAAGTGGTGCAGCTTCACTGGCGATGCGAACAGCAGGGCAGGCTCAGCGTGACGGCCCGCTGATTGTTGTCGACAGACAAAAGAGTTTTTTTGCCCCGGCATTTTCCTTCGCAGGGGTCGATGCTGGAAACACGATTCTTGTTCGACCGAAATCACGGAATGACGAACTGTGGGTGGTTGAGCAAGCGTTGCGGTGTCCGGGAATGGGAGCGGTGGTCTGCCGAATTGATCGGCTGACCGCCACGGAATTTCGTCGGTTGCAACTGGCTGCGGAAGCTGGCACGGCAGCAGGCCTGTTGATCCGCCCATCAACTGCGAGAAGACAATCAGGCTGGGCCGACATCCGGCTGCTGGTTTCGCCTCAACCGTCTTCACCACATTCATTCTGTCGGCGGCTGGAAGTGCAATGCGTGTATGCCAGGGGAGCACTGGCTGATCAGACTGTCGAACTGGATGTGTGTGATGAAACGGGTGCTGTGTGTCTGGCTGCCGAATTTTCCGCTGCAACGTCTGCTCTGCGAGCGGCCGGAGCTTAAACTGGCTGCGTGCGTTTTATACACGGAATCGGGCAACCGGGCTCAGGTGGTGATGGCTTCCCGCGAAGCGAAATGTTCGGGCATTCGTGCGGGGATGTCGCTGGCAGAAGCTCAGGCTTTGTCAGAATCCGCGGTATTCCTGCTGCATCATCCGGAATCCGATGCACTCGCGCTGCAGACTCTGGCCTGTTTGTGCTGCCGCTACAGTCCGGTTGTCGGGCTGGAACAGTCAGATGCACCCGGCGCCACCACGCGCTGCCTGGTGCTGGACATTGCCGGTTGCGCTCATCTGTTTGGCAGTGAAGCGGGTCTGGCACGTCAACTGATCGCTGACCTGGCCGAACAGAGTTATTTCGCTCACGTGGCCATCGCGAACACGATTGGTTCTGCCTGGGGGATCGCTCGCTACGGACACAGAATCGGACCGGACCGTCGCCTGAGATCTTTGCCCGTCGAAGCACTTCGAGTCCCTGACAAACTGGTAAACCGTTTGCATGAATTTGATCTCCGCATGATCGGACAACTGAGAGCATTGCCCAGAGAATCACTGCCGTCGCGTTTTGGAACAGTGCTGATGGAACGAATGGATCAGATGTTTGGGCTGCAGGAGGAATTACTCGTTCCGGTGCCGCATTCGAAACCCGTGTCGGCAGAGTGGGAAACGGATGAGCCGATCTGCCACCCCAAAGCAATCCGTTATGTCTGCGAAGACCTGTTGACTGAAATTCTGAGCGCACTGGATTCTCGCCGTCAGGGTCTTCTGCAGCTGACATTGATTCTGGAAAGCGAGACTTCGGATCCGGTGTCTTTTGAAATGGGGCTCACGCAGCCGACGAATTCAGCTCAGCATGTCATGAATCTGCTGGATTTAAAGCTGGAAACACAGTCACTTCCCGAGTGGCTGACAGCGATTCGCATGGAAGCGTCCGTCATCGCATCGCTGCGGGTCAGGCAACAGCAATTGTTTGATCACGACAAACCGGATGACACCGACATTCGCAAACTGATTGACCGGCTGAGCGCGCGGCTGGGGCGTCATGCGGTTGTCCGGCCAAAACTGCTTCCGGAAGTCGTCCCCGAACAAACCGTCGCCTACGAACCACTGGCGGGTTCCGTTTCGGGGACACGATCGACAGATTCTGCAGCCGCTTTTATCCGGCCGCTGGAACTGTTTCCAAACCCCGAGCCGATTCGTGTGATCTCTGCGATTCCCGATGGCCCACCAGTGAGATTTCACTGGAACCAGCAGGATCACCAAATCGCGTTCGCCACAGAACCCGAACGGATCGCCACAGCCTGGTGGCAGGACGAGGGCTCCATTCGTCGGGATTATTACCAGGTGGAAACACAGAACGGCGGACAATTCTGGCTCTACCGCAACGGAGACGGTCACTGGTTTTTACACGGTCTGTTTGACTGATTCCGAACGAGGTTATTCAGGCACATGAATGGTCATTCTGTCCTCAGCCAGCGGGACAAACAAATCACTGAGCTGCGAATGTTCGGTGACTTCCGGATCACAGTATCGCCTGACCTGGTCGACATCGGTCAGAATCACGGGCTGTCTCATGCGCCCCGTGCGATTTGCGGCTATGAGCGAGTTTGCAGCTGTGGTCAGCATGGTGCAGGAATCAACAGACTCTTCACCGTCTTCGTAATGATCCCACAACCCGGCGAAGTAAAAGATGCCACTCTGCACCGTGTACAAAGCTTCGCCGCCGCCATTGAACGGCTCAAAGAAACCGGTCCCCGCGAGAACGCATCGCTGAGACCGAAACGCCCGTCGGAATCCCCATGTCGAATCGACGGTTTCACTCCGGGCATTGAATCGTTCGCGCTGGTACTTCTTCCTGGTGGCATACTTTGCCGATGGCTTCCAGTGCGCCGGCAACCAGCCCCACTGTTTCAATTCCACGGTCCAGCCATCCGTTTCCGGATCGCCACGAATGATCGGAACACTGCTCATCGGATACCGATCGCCTTCCGGAACCGACTCCATGGAGACACGGGCATCAGAAAACGGCTCGGCAATCTGGTGCAGATTCACTTTGACGTTGTAGCGGTGGCACATGGCCTCAATGTAGCACGGCGAAAAGAAACAAACCACGCCCCCTGACAGCAGACAGTCCAGTGCCCGAGCTTCCCCCCGAAAAACGGCGACAAAATGCTCCGCCACTCCTCGTCCGCAGGACAGACGACTATGCCGAGCTGCACTGTCGCACGAACTTTTCATTTTTGGAAGGTGCCTCTCATCCGGATGAGTTAGTCAATCGGGCAGTGGAAATCGGGCTGTCGGCGCTCGCCGTCACCGACCGCAACAGTCTGGCCGGAGTTGTTCGGGCTCATGTGGCCGCAAAAGCTGCCGGATTGAAACTGATTACAGGTGCTGAAATCACACCGCAGGATGCTCCACCGGTCATCCTGCTCGCAAACGATCGCATGTCCTATGGTCGGTTGTCAAAACTGATTACTCATGGCCGTCGCCGAGCTGAAAAAGGTCAATGCCGGCTAAGTTTTGACGATGTCGCGCGACATGCCGAGGGACTGCTGGCATGCGTGCCGCTGAAACAGTGCCTGTTGAACGATCATGGAGTGGCTCGAACCCGCACTCCCGAAACTCATCTGCATCTTTATCACGAATGTTTTGGGGATCGGTGTTACGGTTTGGCGGAACTGCATTACGGACCACACGACGCGCTGGCTCTCGATCGCATGAGCCGTCTCGCCCGGCGGGCTCGCATTCCGCTGGTCGCTTCCAACGACGTTCATTACCACGTATCCGCACGGCAACCCCTGCAGGATGTCCTGACTGCGATTCGACATGGCTGTCCGGTGGCTGAACTTGGGCACCGCTGCTTTCCAAATGCGGAACGTCATCTCAAGCCTGCCAAAGCGATGCTAAAACTGTTTGAGGCCGTGCCCGACGCCGTTTCCCGCACTCAGGAGGTCGCCGACCGCTGCACCTTCTCGCTGGATGAACTTCGCTACGAATATCCGGAAGAACTCTGCCCGGACGGTCAGACGCCGTTTGATTTTCTCAAAACACTGACCTGGCAGGAAGCCCGGCAACGCTATCCGGACGGCATTCCGGGCAAAGTCGTCGCTCTGCTCAACCACGAATTGAAGCTGATCAGAGAGATGCGCTATGAGACGTACTTTCTGACGGTCTGGGACCTTGTCTGCTTTGCACGAAAGAGAGGAATTCTTTGTCAGGGACGCGGGTCAGCGGCGAATTCGGCAGTCTGCTACTGCCTCGGCGTGACCGCTGTCGACCCGGATCGTTTTGAAACACTGTTTGAGAGATTCATCAGTCGGGAACGCGACGAACCTCCCGACATCGACATCGACTTCGAACACGAACGTCGTGAAGAAGTGATCCAGTATGTTTACGACAAGTACGGTCGTGACCGAGCCGGAATGACAGGGGTGGTCACGACATACCGAACTCGCTCCGCAGTTCGGGATGTCGGAAAGGCGCTTGGATTTTCCATCGATCGTATCACTCAACTTTCAAAGTTATGCGATCACACCGTTCCGTCTGAGTCGCTGACAGACTGGATCCGCGCAGCCGGACTTGACCCGAAGTCCCGTCGGTCACAGCAGTTTCTGAAGCTCGTGGAAAACATCAGGCACTTTCCTCGCCATCTGTCTCAGCATGTCGGAGGACTGGTGTTTACACGAGGCAGGCTGTCGGAACTTGTACCGATCGAAAATGCTTCGATGCCTGACCGAACCGTCGTGCAGTGGGACAAGAACGATCTCGACGCGCTGG
>JBDOMX010001039.1:0-18591 GCA_039831615.1 Planctomycetaceae bacterium | reverse complement strand
AGCCCCTCTACACCCAGGAGGACGCCGTGGAGGTCGGCACTCGCTTCGAGAAGCTCAAGTACGGCGAGACGGTCGAGGTCGTGCCTGGCGTGAGGATGACCCCATACGACGCCGGCCATATCCTGGGGTCGGCAATGCTCGAGGTGCTGGCAACCGAGAATGGCCAGACGCGGCGTGTGCTCTTCTCGGGCGACATCGGCGGCCAGTTGTTCGCGAACAAACCGACCATGTACCACATGTGTGACGTCACCGAGCCTCAATCGGGTCATCTGACGCAGACTATGTCGCACGGAATCGCCAACAATCATTGCTCCGCCGATGACCGCCGTCGAAATTGCCACAGCAAGGGCCACCACGACATTGACGCGCCGATAAAAGAATGCACTACGCAGAATGGGGGAGAACATAATGCTGCCCGTGATTCAGTAGGTCCGGAACCACCCTCCAGGCGGTGCGCGCCCGAGCAACCTCGGGATCAGCAGTGGCATCGCATGTCGGTACAGGTTCGATCCCGAAAAGAAAAAGCGGCCTTGCTTTAGAAGCTTTCGCCGCTGAGTGGCGTTTGGGCGGCCGTGGCACCGGAAGCCCTGTCGCCTTCGGGAGTGATCAGCCTGGCGTAAACGTTCAGGTCGATGTCTTCAGAGATCGTCCGCGTGGCACCGTCGCAAAACACCATGTTGACACTACCATAATGATTGGAATTCGGAAACGGTCGCTCGCCTTCCGGACCGCCGCGTGCCCCATTGATGACCCCGTAGGGATGAGCCGGATCCAGTGGAACCGACGAAAAATACGTCGCGGAATCGTAAGCTGATGTATCAGGATCGAACGGAAATACGAACGCGCAGTTACGTGGGTCAGGATCACCCCAGAGTTGTTTTTCCCCGGCATTCAGATTCTCTGTCACGAGGATGGTATTGCTGAGGCCATCGTAGATGTTGTCCGGACCGTGGCTGCCATTAGCTCGAGCCCCGGTCGGATGGCCGTCACCGCTGCGGTCCAGCACCATCCGCCACATCACGCCACTGCGACGAAATAAATTCTGATCCTCGGCGTCATTCACAGAACCGTTGACGTTGAGGTCGAGGTCCGGATCATTGAAGTTGTGATAATTGCTCGACCCCCAGCCACTTGCGGCGCTGAGCGAACCGTCGATGTTCGCATACCCGGCATTAACCACGTAGCTGAGCGTTCCCGGGATACTTTGAGCGGTGTTGTCATCCGGACACGTCAGGACATTCAATACATATTGCCGGATGAGGTCTCGGTTGGAGAATCCATCCGTCCCGCCAAATGTGGAATCGTGCGCGCGGGTGTGGTCCCAGCGATCAAAAATGTCCTGACGGTCAAGCTCGCCCAAAATATCCACGACCCAGTTCCGCAGCTGCCGCCCAAAAGAACCTCCCGGCTGCCAGACTCCGAAACGATCTTTGTAGTCACCCCATGTGCCATACGGGGGAAATTGATGGCCGGGGTCTTTCGCTGCAAAGGCGTGCAGGGCAACTCCAACCTGCCTCATATGGTTCAGACATTGCAGGCGTCGTGCAGATGCTCGAGCGTTTTGAATCGCCGGAAGCAACAAGGCCATCAGGACTGCGATGACGGAAATCACGACCAGCAGTTCGATGAGAGTAAACGCATGTCGAAATGTCTGACTGCGGGTGCGGGTGCGGACAAGGGGTGTCATCGTGCGATGCTCCTGATCGTGAGGAGAAAACCACGCGAACGTCCTCTGACACAATCAAACCAGAAAGCCGCTGGGGTCTCGTCGGACAACCGAGGTCCGAGGCGGCAGGCAGTCAAACCTGACCGGAAAAACTGAGGTCCGTCTCCTGCGACTCCTGTCCACATGGTGGTGAGTTTACTTACCCTACTAGTGTATAGTATGCCACACCACCCTGGAACCCTCTGGCACCGTCGATTCAGAACAAATTGACCGGCTCAATCCGTCTCAACAGCAGTGATGCAGGCAAGCTCACGGAGATTGGCAGACAGCACCGGCTGCGGGCAGCTCCACACCAGAAAAAACATGCTTTCCCTCACAGCCCGTTCGGCGCGATGACCGGCCACATAACCGGCTCCTTTCGTTGAGGCCAACCAGGTTTGCGCGGCGCGCAGCACCAGTGAATTCGCTCGCCGTCGCACACTTTCGGCTGCCGAATCTCCTTCAGGGTGACGTCCAGCGGCGGCACGGCGAATCTCTTCCGTCAGATCTGCCGAGGACTCCGCGAGCGCTTCCACGAATTCGCGGAGATCAGGGCGCTGATTCGCTTCTTCACGGAGGTGTCGCAACATGCCTTCCGTGGCTCCGACAGCCAGCACCGATGTTCCCAACGAACCGGCTCCCCCGCCAGTTCCCTGCTTCATCACCGCTGCCACAGGACCATGCAGGATTTCATCGCGGCGGATGGTCACATCGCTCAACTTCACAGAACCGGTCTGCGACGAATTGAGTGCCATCAATTCAACCGGAGAATTGACCTGCACCCCGGCCCGATCTGTCGGTATGGCGGCCAGCAGCTGCCGACCGTCGTCAAGTTGTCCTCCAGTGATCAGGAGATCCGCGTGGGTCGCACCTGTGGCCCAGGGGACAAATCCGGAAAGACAAAAGCCGTCGCCTTGTGGAACCGCCCGCACAGCAGGCGACTTCAGGTGCTGACCGGACGTCGTGAGGTGCGAGATTCCAACCGTGGCAAAGAGTCGGCCTGCGGCCAACTGCGGCAACAGACGTTCACGAGCCTCGGCGTTGTCCGAGGTGATGATTCTTTGGCAGGCCCCGTTTCGCTGAGTAAGAATAAACGTCGTGACCAGACAAACAGACGACAACAACCGATATCCCTCCAACATCTGGACGTCGTCCAGTCCAAGACCGCCGAACTCTGCCGGCAAATTCCATTTCATCACGCCGGCAGCATCCATGGCGGCCAGGCGGTCCTCCGGCCACTGGTCGGTGGCATCCGGGCACGGCGTCTCGGCCAATTGGGTGAGAAGGGATCGGACAGCATCTGATTCAAAGGCTGAGAACACTACGAATTGCCTGGGCGGGGGCGGACGGGAGGGCGGGAGGCGCCGTTGAATTGGAAGTCATTTCGGCACGGAACCCGGTGAATCACCGATGTCAGCGGGGGCGCGGGTGCCACCTTCTGCGTCAGTGGTGAAGCTTTTCACCACGCCTCGGCGGACCGTGAACACCATCCAACTTACCGGGAACGGGCTGATTTCGGCCAGTGACTCGGGGGAATTATGCAGAACGAAGGCGAATCCCCCAGCGAAGGGCTTTCATCCGGATTCGACTTTTCCTTAAGATTTCGAACTGATACCGTTAATTCAGATGCCGCAGGCCTTCGATAACGGGTGCGTGTTGTGATCAGGGCGTATCATTCGCCCGGTGATTTTGGGTCAGCTCCATACCTGTTCGCGTCAGACCAACAATGGCCGACGAGTATCAGTTGCTGACTGTTTGATTTTTCCAAGTTGATTTGAGGAGGTAACCATTAAACGATTTCGTCCAAGCCCGGTTCCACAACGTGATGTGCCAAGGATGAACGATCGAATTCGCATTTCGCCCATCCGGGTCGTTAATTCTGATGGAGAGATGCTCGGGGAAATGGAGACAGAAGCGGCGTTGCAGATTTCACAGGAACAGGGTCTCGACCTGGTTGAAGTGAGTCCGGAAGCGCGTCCGCCAGTTTGCCGAATTATAAACTACGGCAAAGTGCTGTATGAACGGCAAAAGAAGACCGGCGGGGGAAAGCAGCACAAGACACAGCTCAAACAACTGCGGCTTCGCGCCAAGACCGGTCAGCATGATATTGAAGTGAAGGTCAACAAAGCTCGTGAGTTTCTGGCCCGCCGTGATAAGGTGAAGATCAACGTCATGTTTCGTGGTCGTGAAAATGCGCATCATGATCGCGGACGTGAAATGCTTGAAGAAATCATCAAGTCACTGGTGGACGTCGCCAGTGTGGAACAGCCGCCTCGGATGGAAAGCGGCCGCATGATGTCCGTCATGCTGGCCCCCCTGGCCAGCGGCAAGTAACCGGGCCACGCTGATATTTCCTGGACAGCACCTCGACTGCCGCTGGCGATCGGGGTGTTTTTTTTTAAAAGAATCTCATGGTTTTGTCTTACCAAACGCCGGCTCTGAACACTGACACGGCAAGCGAACTGATCACTCCGGCCTTGCTCGTTTGGCCGGAACGCATCGATTCCAATATCACCCATATGATTCGAATCGCGAGAGATGCGGGTCGGCTGCGCCCTCACTGCAAGACACACAAGATGATTGAAGTCGCGCAGCGACTGGTTGCCGCAGGAGTTTCACAGCACAAAGCATCCACCGTCGTCGAAGTCGACATGCTGTGTCGCGCCGGTGCCAGTGACGTCGTCCTGGCAGGCAACCCGGTGGGCCCGTCATTGACACAGTTGCAAGAGGTCGTGCGCCGGTTTCCTCAAACCAGTATCGGGGTCACAGCCGACGCCGAAGGACCCATACGCCAACTGTCGCATGAATCCTCAGCTTCCGGATGCACCCTGGGAGTCCTGCTTGACCTCGACGTCGGCCTGCATCGGACCGGTGTCCCTCCGGATTCCGCGGAAGCAGAAACTCTTTACTCACTCGTCGACAGTCTGCCCGGAATTGATCCCGCGGGATTACACATCTACGACGGGCACCATCACCAAAGCAACATCGATGAAAGAACGAAGGCGGTCCGAAAGGCATGGCAACCGGTTGAAGATTTGGTCGGTCGGCTGGAGTCAGCTGGACTGCCCGTGCCGGAATTGTTGTGCGGCGGCACTCCTTCGTTTCCCGTGTATGCCGAGTTTGAAGACGCGAGGATCCGGCTCAGTCCAGGCACATGTACGCTGCATGACGTGGGGTACGGCCGTAAGTGTCCGGATCTTGTCTTCGAAATCGCGGCTGCTGTGGCCACACGTGTGGTGAGCAACGCGGTTCCTGGTCAGCTGACTCTCGACGTTGGACACAAAGCCATTGCTGCGGACCCGCCAGCGGGCGGTCGAGCCATCCTGCCGGACCTGCCGGATGCCGAGGCGATTATCCATAATGAAGAACACCTGACCGTAACCACGGAACATGCCGCCAAATACATGCCCGGCGACCTGCTCCTGGCGTTGCCGGTCCACATTTGTCCCACGGTGGCCCTGCACGAATTCGCGATTGTCATCGAAAACGGAGTAGCAACGGATCGCTGGAAGATTGCCCGACATCGGATTCTTCGCGACGCCTGAAGTCTCGGAACCAACAGGTCGGCCGGTTGCCGCCAGACGCCACCAAGGGACTCGTGCTTCGGTGCCGCCTGACGTCCGCTCAACAGAGCGAGTTCCTCATGCCAGCCGCAGGCTCCGACCTTCAATGCTGACCTGTCCGCGAAGCAGTTCCTGAGCCGCCCTGAATTCACGGGTTTCGCAGCCAAGTTCCAGCCGCAAGGCGCGGTTCGACACCTTGTCTTTGCCGGCCTGACGCTCCCGTTTCAGGATGTAGACGATTCGTCCTGCGATGGAACTGACATCGTTTGTCGCACGATCGTGAGACTCCGTCGACGAACCTGAATTCGTCTCGCTGACGATGGCATCCGCCGCAGCTCCCGGAATGACAATTTTCGATGCGCCACCTCGCCGTTTTACCACCCGGACCTGGACCGGTATCGCATCGGTCATCTCTGTCACATGAGATATCACGCCAACCTTGCGCCCCTGCGCCTCCAGATGCATCAATGCACTCATCGCCGTATTCAGCGTGTCCGGATCCAGGCTGCCGAAACCTTCGTCGATAAACAGTGATTCAATCTTCATTCGACGAGACGTCAGCGAAGCCAGACCAAGAGCGAGTGCCAACGACACCAGAAAGGACTCGCCTCCCGACAGCGAATGGACCGAACGCCGTTCATCCCCCATGTGCTCGTCGATCACGATCAGGTTGAGCGATTCGGGCAGACGTTCCAGACGATATCGTGCCGCCAGCTGACCCAGCTGGTGATTGGCATAGTTCAACAGCACATCGAGCGTGCGGCGCTGTGCAATCATACGAAACTTGTCGCCCTCTCTTGAACCAATCAGGTCATTGAGCCTGAGCCACGGACCTGCAATGGTTTCCTGTTTGGTCAGCTGTTCTGACAATTCCGCGTTCTGCCGATGTCGCTGGTCATCGCTTGCCAGGACAGCGGATGCCTTGGTTTCGGCAGCCTTCGCTGCTCCTAAATCGTGCGCAAGAACCTCGAGAGACTTCGTGACCGTCTCTTCGTTATCTGCAGTCGGCCGTTGCTGTTCATGGTCCTTCAGCTGCTGCGTACGAACATTCAAGGCGCTTTCCGCTTTGGTCACTTCGTCACTGAATTGTTTCAGCTGCTCACGCTCCGTGCGAATCCACTCCTCGTCACGGCCCAGCATCAGCTTAAGTTCGCCAATCGTCACCTCTCGCGAGCAACGAATGCTGAAACGGCGGATCCAGGCAGACAGCTGTTCTTTCGCGCCTTCCAGCGCCACATCCGCCTTCGTCAGGCTGTTGGCCGCGGACTCCATTTGCTGAGTGGCGGCTTGACGGTCTTTGTCGGCCTGATGATAAGCAGTCGTCGCCTTTTCGACGGAATCCCCCACGACTTTCTGCCTCGCTGTCATCTCATCTTCAACATCATCAGCGGCTCTGCCATCAAACAACTGCTTTCGTTCCTGCAGCAATTCGCTTTGAGCCTCTGTGGCCACCTTGAGGTCAGCCTCACTGGCCGTCAGATTGCGACGCGCCAGCTCAGCCGATTCTTCCAGTGGCCCAATACGAGCGCCGAGTGTCTCAATGGTCGATCCGAGTACCGTCAGTTGTTCGTTGATGCGCACATAGTCCGTTGTCGACATTTCAAACGTGTCGCAGAATCCCGGGGCATCAATTTCAAATTGACGCTTCGCATGCGGGAGACCGCTCCAGAGATCGCCCAGACCGATGGCCGCATTTCGCCGACGCGTTTCCACCGCCCTGAACGTTGTCTCGGCCGCCGCGAACTGTACATCGATCTCGGCGAGTGTCCGATCACAAACTGTCTGCTCCTGCCGCCGGACCTGACACTCCCGTTGCGCGGCTGCTTCTGCCTTGCGACAGCATCGAGCATATTCAATCGCCCGCCGATACGCCGTTTCTCGCAGCTCCAGGCGATCACGGGACGCCACGGCAGCAACCTGCTGCTGCCGTGCTGACTGCAACCGTTGTCGGGACGGCATCACAAGGACAGCTCGAACCGCCGGCGATTCCGTATTGCTGAACACCGTCGTCTCCAGCTGGTCGGACAGAACCCCCAGTTGTTTCCTCAGTTTGTCAATCTGATTGGTTCGCGATTCAATCGCCAACCGATGTCGCTGGTGTTTTTCTTTCACCAGATCACGAGTTTGCTCGAGGGACACGACATGCTGCCGAGCTGCCTGAATGCCGGCGGATTCCGGGTCCGGCAGATGCTGCAAAAACGGATGGTGCGTTGATCCGCATACCGGACACGGCAGGTCGTCCTGGAGTGACGTTCGCAGTCGTTTGGCGTGATCATCCACGGCGGCCTGAATCAGCTGCAGCTGACTTGTGGCCAGTTCCACATCCCGCTCGGCCTCCGGGAGTTGCCGGTCGGTCAATGTTTTGAGCGTCGCGACGTCCGCCAGCTGCGAGCTTTCAAGTTCGACCAGTTCGGCCGACAGTGCATCAGATTCATCGCGTTTTTGGCCATGCGCCTCAAGCTCCTGGGTCAGAGTTGTCAGCAGCAGAAACTCCTGGTCGCAACAATGGTGTTGCCGGGCCAGTTCGTCCGCATCGAATTCCAGCTCAGCTGCTTCCGCGCCCTGCAACTGCTGCTTTGCGGTCTTCCACAAGCGTTCTGTTGTTTCAGTCGACTCCTGAGCGGCAGACAGCCTCTTCTGGTGTTCGGTGCGGCGACGCTCCAGTTCAGCGAACTCTGTGGCCGCAGCGGCACTCTCGGCAACGGCACTCATGACTTCGCGCAGGAGATGCAGCCATTTGGAAGCCTCATTGACAAACGGCGCAAATGAGTCGAGTTTCGTGCGTGTTTTTTTCAGCGTCTGCTGTTCCCTGAGCAATTGATCACGACGCGTCGTCGCGGTTACCAGGGCAGTGGTCGCTGTCCTGAATTCTTTCTGAGCCGCTTCCAGTGATCGCCCGGTAATGTCGGCGCGTTCCCGCAGCGGCTCCAGCCTGGCATCAAGTTGTCGAGCACTCCGGAGCAGTGGTTGAATCGCAATGGAATCCGCTGTCGCTCGACTCACTTCTTTTTTTGCCGAATGAAGACATTTCAGCGACTGGTCGAAAAGCTCCCTTTGAGTTTCCCGCAGCCGGGTCGCTTGGTCGACTGCCTCACCGGCTGCTTCCGCATTCGCCGCCGCCGCCTCCTGAGACTGCCAAAGTACTGATGCCTCGCGGATCGCGACTTCGGTCTGTTCCAGTTCCAGTTCACGACTGACCGAGGCGGCGCGGGCGACATTCGCCAGTCGCAGGCGTTCGGCCGCCTGCGTCTGTTCCTCCTGTCGCGTCTTCTGCGATTTGAACCAGTCGGCATGCGTTTCTCGGGCCTTTTGTTCTGCTTCCGTGCGGCAAACCCGTTGTGTTGCGGAATCCAGTTCCGCACAGGCTTCCGTTCGTTCTTCGACAGACAACGGCGCGTTCCCCTCCAGCTGTCCCGCCAGCTTTTCGAGGATCTTTTTTTCTTCAGAACAGCGAGAAAAGACAGCGCGAGAGATACTTTCAAACTGCTCGGTCCCGGTCAGCGCCTGCAGGATTTCTGCCCGCTCTCTGTCGCCGGCCTTGAGAAACGTGGCGAACTCATTCTGAGCCAGCAGAACCGCCCTGGTGAATTGATCGAACGTCAGGCCAATCTTGTCGATGATCGTTTTTTGAACGAGCGTCTTCTTCGCTCCGGCTTCCACGGGTCCGGCCTGTCCCGGAAGGACGTTGCCGCGGAACAACGTCATTTCGGCGGCCTGCAGATTTCCGTCGGGTTTGTTGTGGCTTCTCCGGATGCTCCAGCGTGCTGTCCACTTCAGATGGTCGACGCCGACAAAAGCAACCTCTGCGAACCCACTGCTCGTTCCACGACGAAGCAGTGTTCCGGGACTCTTTTGATTCTCGCCATCGATCGTTTGTTCAAGTTTCCCCACCTGATTGAGCCGGGGCGTAGCATCGAACAGAGCAAGGCACAGGGCATCCAGCACACTGCTTTTCCCGGCTCCGGTCGCCCCGCTGATGCCGTACAGCCCGGCGGAGCGCAACGGCTCACGAGTAAAATCGATCGAATGAATGCCGGCCAGTGAGGCGATGTTGTTGAGCGTGATCCGCAGAATCTTCATCAGGAATGTGACTCCTGAAGCAAAATTTCACGGAAAGCTTCGATGACTGCAGGATCGGGATCGCTGTCGTACTTCTCACGCCAGGCCCCCATAAACACTTCCAGTGGCTGCACGTCTTCCAGTGATGTGCCGTGCAGTGCTTCGGCGGCATCGTTCCGGCCTTCAGCGGTGACTGGTCGCTCAACCTTGATCGATGCCAGGCGTACTTTTTGACCTTCCAGCGCCTGTTCGATTCGCGTGCGCCGGGTTGGATCGGGACCATCCTCCTGAACTCGCACTTCGAGAAAAGGTTGTTGCTCGAGTGGCTGGGACTGTTCAAGATCCAGCGTCTGGAGCTGCGAAATGAGTTCATCGATCGGTTGAGCGCCACTCGGCGGGATCTTCATCAGCTTTGTGCTTGCGGGCACGGGAATCTCGTCCACTGCCAGTAATTCCTGTCCCTCCAGTGTCACTTCCAAAACTTGATGCCGATATCCGGCTTCAGCAAAAGAGAGCGGAATCGGACTGCCACTGTAACGCACTCGACCTTTGTCAAAATTCTGAGCACGATGCAGATGTCCCAGGGCGACGTAAGCAAGTCGCGAATCAAACATGTCGACACTCACCGCTTCCGCGCCACCCACAACCAATCGACGTTCCGAATCCGGAGACTCAGATCCGCCGTGCAGATGGCAATGGCCCATGCCAATCAATGCTGTGTGGGAGATCTGATCGGCCTGCATAGCGAGTGCTGCTTCTGTCACTCGCCGGTACAGTTCCCGCACTCCATCGAGGTACGGGTCAACGGCGTCCGGAATGAACGGCACGTCAGCCGGACGCAGAAACGGCACTGCGAGGACAAGGCCGGCAACGTCTCCGGCAGCGTCGCGGAGCGGCACCAGAAATCGCCGCACATCGATTTCTCCGTCATCATCGCGCCGCACCGTTCCGACGACCGTCATGTTCAGCGAATCAAGCAGACTTTCCGGAGCCTCCAGTCGTGCAGCTGCATCATGATTTCCGGCGGTAATCACCATCTGCAGTGACGGCAGCGCTGCGTGAGAGGCGGCCAGAAAATTGTAAAAACGCTTTTGTGCCAAAGCGGACGGATTGATTGAGTCGAATACATCGCCAGACAGCAGGAGAGCGTCCGGCTGTCTCGTTTGCATCTGAACGAGCAGCCATTCAAGAAAACGTGAGTGTTCGAAATCCCGATCAAATCCACAAAACGACTGTCCAAGGTGCCAGTCAGCCGTATGAAATACTCTCAACATCCGATCGTTGGCCTTTGCGATTCTGGAGCAGTTTTCGAAATGTGGTGGCGGGTTCTGGCTCGCGGGGCCAATGGATGACGGGCTCTGGCACTCCCGCCGCGACAACGAATCAGCGTCATACGCGGTAAGATCAACGATCGCGAACGAAGGCCGAAAACACGACGCCTTCAGGAATTCGATCCAGGTCGACTGGCTCAGGCAAGTGCCGACCGGATCCGTGCCACCAGGCCGTTGTCTTCCGTCGAACTGCCGCGCAACATGGTTGAGCCGGCCGCCATGAATTGATTCCGGAACTCTGGGGACACCTTGTAGTAGTCCTCCAGCAGCGCGGAGCTGAATTTGTAATCGTGCGCGTTGCTCCCCTTGAGGAAGATAAGTCGCCGCGCGGCTGAAATCAATTTTCCTGCATCGCGCCCATCGTTGAGATACTGAAAGACGCCACGCGACGCGGCCAAATGATTCCTGCCGACACTCGCAAAAATCTGCTCCACATTCACAGGTGCACCGTCGCCGGGATTCAATCGCAGTTCGTCGATTTCGGTGCTGGCAACATCACCTCGGCCCTGCATGGATTTGCGAAATTCCGGCAGGAACGACGCATTCTGGAGCAACAGCAGGCGCCGCGTTTGTTCATTGCCTGTGGTGTCGAACAGGAATCGAATCGCATTGGTCGTGGTGACCGCGTGCAATGAAATGATGCCCGCCTGTCTCATCAACATCTCGCTGGCCGTGGTGTGAAGTGCATCGAAAACAGACTGCGGGGAGACTCCCGAATTGAGCACATCGACTGCGGCCGCGGATGCTTCTGCCGGCGTCCCGGAACGAAGAGTTGCCATTAACGAACGTGTTGCCATTCGATCCAGTCGCCCCTGTTGCCAGCCAGGACGAATCGTGGAGGCCAGTTCGCTGTTTTCCCGCCACGAACGATCTGCGTCGAGGTCGCTCGTCGCGGGATTAGGTTCCCCGTGGTGATTGACCATTGCGTACGCCAGTGAACGAAGCACGGGTTCCGCGTGCTGCCATCCGATCGTCTGCAGGGTACGCCACGCGTTGGCCGTAAAGATCGCTTTGTGTCCAATGCTTCGATAATCGCGCGCGGCATAGCGGGCGAATGAATCGAACACCTCGGCGGCGCCTGCGAAACGGACAAGTCCTGCGGTCGCGGCGTCGACCCGGACTTCGTCCCAGTTTTGCATGGCAGTGTCAAAGTCGATTCGCGCGTTTTGCGATGTGGGGACCGCCGCCTCGTCAACGGCTGCCATCGTCCAGTCGTTCTCCTCGACGTCCCGCGCCTGGGAACCTTTGAATTCGTCAAGCGCCCAGAAAATCGGCAGCCAGCGGTCCGCATCGGGAGATGAAATACTGGCCAGGTGGGCCGCATGAACAACTAACACAGCATGAAATTTAAAACCAACTGCCGGTCGCGGCTGCACATTGCGGATGGCCGCAAGAAACAACCCGGCCACGACTTCACGATAGCTGAGCCCTGTGCGGACTCGTTGTCCAATTTCTTCCATCAACCGCTGCTGCGGGGTGTCTTCGATCAGCTTCACCAGAGGTTCGATCTCGGCTTGAAACCGCACAATGCCCCTGTCAAGAGTCGTCCCCGCCAGCGCCACGGATCCGATGCCGGGCAGCAGCGAGGCCGCGGAAAGCGAGACCGCCGACTGAGTAAGAAAGCGGCGACGTGAGTGTCCTGCGTGCATGATGGAAACTCCGGAAACTGGGTTGTTCAAATTAGACTCAATCGAACCACTCATCTGCCGAATCGAATTCCGGCAACACCACAATCAGCACTCTCATCTTACCAACAGCTCGGTGCCGAATGCCTGGGGGAATCACCACGCAGCGTCCGGGTTTGACGTCCAGGCATTCGCCATCAAGTTCCATCGCAGCATCCGGCCCGCATTCCAGAATGTAGTACGTCTCCGTGAGCGTTTTGTGGTAGTGAGTTTTGGCATCCTCGCTGATCTCGGTGACGTGAATGGTACCAGGAAACTCGGGGACTCCGGCAAATCCACGCCTGGCTGCGCCACAGGGACAGGGAACCGGAGCAATCTCTGCGAAGTCCACCGTCGGGCATCCGGCAACTCGATCAGCTTCAGACATCAGTCGCGGTCCGCCAATTAGAACAGGAAAGCAGGTCAGTCATCATTCTCACTGCTGGAATTCGCCATCGCAAGCCGCCAGGCCTCCGGGGGGATGTGTTCCTCCTGCCGAACCGCGGGACGCCGGGAGATGTCCCAATTTCGAGTGGAAACCGTTCAGGACTCAAAACTTCCCAAATCAGCGTTATACTGCGACGATCCGCTCCCAGGCGCCTCGATCATTCCTGGCCCACAGGGGCGTCCGCCCTGACAGCCGCTCACCACCGACACTGAACCACCCCATGTCCGATCAACGCAATCTGTTTAACAAAGTCTGGGATCAGCATACCGTCCGCACATTACCTAACGGGCAGACTCAGCTGTTTGTCGGACTGCATCTCATCCACGAAGTCACCAGCCCTCAGGCATTTGAGATCCTGCGGGACAAAGGACTGACGGTCGCGTATCCGCAGCAAACCGTGGCAACGGTCGATCATATTGTTCCGACGGCTGACCAGGCTCGTCCCTTTCAGGACAATCTGGCTGAGCAGATGATGTCTGCGATTGAACGCAACTGTGACGAGTTCGGCGTCACATTGTTGAACCTGGATGACAATCGGCAGGGCATCGTGCACGTGGTCGGTCCGGAGCAGGGCCTGACTCAACCCGGGATGACGATCGTCTGCGGTGACAGTCATACGAGCACCCACGGTGCGTTTGGCAGCATCGCCATCGGGATCGGAACCAGCAATGTGGCCCAGGTGCTGGCCACTCAAACGATGTTTCTCAGCCGACCCAAAGTTCGTCGTGTCGTCGTGAATGGTGACCTGGCTCCGGGCGTCTATGCTAAAGACGTCATCCTGTACATCATTCAGCAGCTGGGAGTCGAAGGTGGCGTGGGCTATGCGTACGAGTACTCCGGGTCAACTTTCGATGCGATGTCGATGGAAGAACGGATGACAGTTTGCAACATGAGCATTGAGGGCGGGGCACGCTGCGGTTACATCAATCCGGATGAGAAAACTGTGGAATACCTTCGAGGCCGCCCGTGTGTACCTCAGGGTAAAGAATTCGACCGAGCCGCCCAATGGTGGCTGAGTAGGGCGACACCGGACGACGCTGAATTCGACGACGAAATCATTTTCGACGCGGCCGATATTGAGCCCACCGTGACATGGGGGATCACACCGGCCCAATCCATCGGGGTCAGTCAACGGTTGCCAAACATTGCAGATTGCGCACCTGGAGATCAGGTCCTGATTCGTGAAGCCATGAAGTTCATGGATCTGGGAGAGGGTTCGCCAATTGAAGGGACACGGATCGATGTGGCCTTCATCGGCTCCTGTACCAATTCGCGGATTTCCGACCTTCGCGAAGCAGCCAGAGTCGTCGAGGGCCGAAAAGTTGCTGAGGGAGTCAAGGCGATTGTCGTGCCGGGATCTCAACTGGTTCGCGAACAAGCCATGGGTGAGGGACTGCATGAAGTGTTCGAAGCAGCTGGATTTGAATGGCGCGAGGCCGGCTGCTCGATGTGCCTGGCAATGAATCCGGATAAACTGCACGGTCGGGAAGTCTGTGCATCATCCAGCAATCGTAACTTCAAAGGCAGGCAGGGCAGTCCAACCGGCCGCACGCTGCTGATGAGTCCGGCGATGGTCGCAGCAGCGGCGATCACCGGTCATGTGACCGACATTCGGCAGTTTGCCCTGGCCGGCGTCTGACCTTCTGAACCGGGCCGGCAGCCTGCGTCACACAACGACGGGCTGGCCCCTGTATCACGTAACGACGGGCTGCCAGCCTGTCGGATGACCATCCCATTCCTAACACCGCAAACTGTTCGAACGCTACGGCGAGCACCGAGATCAAATCTATCGCCGGCACGGGCATCCCTCTGTTGCTGGACGACATCGATACCGACCGCATCATTCCTGCCCGCTTCCTGCGCTGTGTGACATTCGATGGTCTGGGCGAACACGCCTTCGAAGATGACCGCGAACAGGATCCCCATCATCCGTTCAATCAGCCACAGTTCCGGAATGCGTCTGTGCTCGTGGCCGGACGTAACTTTGGCTGTGGCTCGTCGCGTGAACACGCGCCTCAGTCCCTCATGAGATGGGGCATCAAGGCGGTCATCGCGGAATCGTTTGCGGAGATCTTCTTCGGCAACTGTGGTTCGCTGGGGATCGCGGCAGTTCGAGCGTCGCGCAACGACCTCAAAACGCTGGCGGCTGCAATCGAAAGCGATCCCCAGGCAGAACTGACGGTCGACCTGCAGACACTCACGGTCACGGTGGGAGACACGACGGTCACGGTCAAAATGCCGGACAACGTGCGGGACTCTCTGGTCACCGGCGAATGGGATTTCCTTTCACAGCTCCTCAGTGCACACGAACAGGTTGCAGCACACGCGACCACACTCCCGTATTTGAACGAGTTCAACGGGTGAGCGAACGGCTACTGGTCTGTCAAAGCTTAAGTTGAGGGTAGCCGGATTCGCCAGAATTCGGAATGCTCGGCCGTTCCCTGAAGTCTGGCGACTCCAGCTACGGGCGAATCCTCATCTTGATTCCTGACAAACCACTACAGCGTCCTGATTCGCATTCCGCCGTCAATGTAGAGCACCTGGCCCGTTGCATAGCTCAGGTCACCACGAACCAGCATCGCCACGGCCCGACCAATGTCTTCGGGTTGGCCCCAGCGCCTCTCCAGCATCAGACCCTCCGCAATCAGCCGGTCGTATTTCTCCTGCACTCCGGCGGTCATGTCGCTGGCAATGACTCCTGGCTGGATTTCATAAACGGGGATGCCAAATTCGGCCAGACGCACGGCCCACAATTTGGTGGCCATCCCGGTTGCCGCCTTGGACAGGCTGTAGTCGCCGCGATTCGTTGACACGAACTCTGCCGAGATGGACGAGACGTTGATGATGCCACCATCAAACGCTGAGTCCGTGCGCTGCTGTTCGATCATCCAGCGGGCCGCCAGCTGCGTGAGAAAATAAGGGCCCTTCAGGTTAACGCCCATGACACGATCAAAGCTTTCTTCGTCGGCGTCAAGAACATCCCTGCGGCCTGGCGATGTGATGCCCGCGTTGTTGACCAGCACGTTCAGCCGACCGAATCGCTCACGGATCGTATCCATGATGCGCGAGCGGTCGGCGGAGCAGCTGATGTCACCCTGGCAGTAGACAACCTCGACACCAGATTCCTCGAGCCTCGCCAGTGCTTCGGCGACGTCGGCCTCATCTCGAATTCCGTTGATCGCGAGATTCCAGTTTTCAGCGGCAAGACTGCGGGCGATTCCAAACCCAATCCCTCGTGAACCGCCGGTGATGAGAGCAACAGAACACGGCGCCGGCATACTTACGGTCCGTAGAAAGTGTAGTACGGTTCCTGCTTAAGAATTCGCTGAACGTACAGCGCCACCTCGCGCAGATGATAATCGCCCCACTGGCACGATTCTCCGAATGGAATCTTTGCGTCATCCGGCACATGATCCCAGCCACGTGGCCGATGGTAAATCGTGTGCAGCAGCAAACCCTGGTGGTCCGGATCGGTCGACAGGTACGGCTCACCCAGCAGCGATCGCAGAACAGTCAAACCCGCCTGCCAATAGCGGCGGCCTTTGTCAGTACGACCTGCGGACTGCAGATAGTGTCCGAGTCGAAGCAGTCCCTGTGCAGCGATGGCGGCTGCAGAACTGTCAACCGGCTCGTGCTCATTGAAGGGGTCAGCCGCTTGTTCAAGACAATCGGCGATGCGGGCCAGGCCCGGAGCCCCCGTGTCCCAGTACGGGACTCCGTCGGTCGCAGTCTGGTTGATGTAGAAATCACACGCCGCCTCGGCGGCCTGCAGCATCATTTCCACCACGTCGTCACGCCCGCCGAAGGGCGCCAGATCATCATCCATCAACGTGTCAAGAAATTCCAGCTGCTCGGAGTAACCGCACATAATCCAGGCCAGCCCACGGGTCCAGGTGCTGAACGGCGAATATCCCTGTTGCGTGCCCGGGCATCGGAACCGGCCATCGTTCGAGTTGAAGACACTCTCATGGGCCACGCGGCCACGAATGTCGTACACATCGCGACCCTGGCCGTAGTAGACACTGTATCGCGCCGTGGACCGAGCGTGTTGAATCATGCGGTCGAGGAGGCTGATCGCCGTGTCATTCTCGGACATCAGACAGTGGCCCAGGCGGTGGGCCAGCGACAGTGACCGTAATGAGCGTATGGTGTCGCAAAACAGTGAGTGTGGTCCATTGAAGGAATAGATGAAGCCGTCACCATCGCTGGTCTCGCTCCATCGGCTCGCCTGAATGGCACCACTGGCCTTCAGGGCCAGTTCGTACAGCTCCAGCTCGCGCTGGTCGTTTTCAATACGGCCTTCAAGCATCAACCGCCGCAGGTTGGCGTATGTGCTGACATTATTGAAGCCGTGGTCGTGAACGCCGGTATGGGTGACGTGTGAGGCCATGTGGCGAATTGTGTTGTCACGGCCAATGTCCAGGAAACACTGATCATCCGTCGCATCGAACTGCAGCAGCGCCGAGCCAAACTGAAACCCCTGAGTCCACTCGGTCCACCCCTGCGCCTGGTAGCGACCGTTGACCGTAAACACGGGCGTCCCCGTTTCTTCGGCCCACGTCTCTTCGATTGAGAGAATCTTCTGGCCCGACGTCCGCCAAAGCCGCGCGAGACCGTCAGAAAGATCGGCTGGTTTCAGAGAGTGATCGACATTGATCATGCGTGATGATTTCGGTGCGCCCGTCGTGATGCGGAATCCGGAATGCCCGGACTCGACTGATTGCCGGTTTGGAGTCTCGTGGATCCGGTTTTTCTCATCCAGTCAGACGGGCCACAAAACTCGTAATCGGCTGGCGACGGGCCCCCACAGGCCTCCGTCGTGAACTGTAAGGCACTGTACCGGGCAATTCAGCATCACGCGCAGCGGCAGGTGTCCGTACGGCCTTTGTGCGGCGTTTCTATCTGCGTTTTCGGCTGCTCGACATGCGTGCGCCCGGTTTTCAAGCTTCGCGGCCAATCACAGACAGTGCAGCTCCGACCGGAGTGTCCTGCCATCCGACGCCTGACCCTGAGACCTCGCAGAAGCAGCGGACTCGTCAAAAAGGTCTCTGTCGTCGCTGATTTTCGGCAGGGTGTTCACTCGTCCCCACAACTTTGGCATAATCACGGTATGACACGACAATTAATCATCATCGGCACCTTCATCATTGCCGGGATTTCCGGGGTCGTCGCGGTCCCGTCGCAGGACGTATCCCCCACCCCGGAGGACATCGCATTTTTTGAATCCCGAATACGACCGGTGTTGATCCGGCACTGCTACGAATGTCATTCTTCTGCCTCTGCTGAAGCGAAAGGCGGCTTGCTGCTCGACTCACGCGACGGACTTCGAAAAGGTGGTGATTCCGGAACGGTCATCGAGAGTGGCAGACCGTCAGACAGTTTGCTGCTGGAAGCACTGCGGTTCGAATCACTCGAAATGCCACCGGACGGCCGATTATCTCAGGCCATTGTCGCTGACTTCGAAGAATGGATTCGGCGCGGCGCGCCTGACCCTCGCGACAAGGCGCCATCGGCGGCCGAGGTTGCAGCCGCCGCGTGGAAAATCCAATTCGCAGAACGTCGCGACTGGTGGAGCCTGCAGCCTCTCAAACAGACGGCACCGCCTGCGGTCGACGACGCGGGCTGGTCGCGCGAGCCAATCGACCAATTCGTGCGTGCGAAACTCGGTCAGGCAAACCTTGCTCCTGCGACTTCGGCAACTCCCGAAGTCCTGCTGAGACGACTGTCCTTCGTGCTCACCGGACTGCCTCCGAAGCCTGAAGACGTCGTTGAATTCCCCACTCGATACGAAAACGATGCGGACGAGGCGCTGGAGCAAGGT
>JBDOMX010000105.1:0-4146 GCA_039831615.1 Planctomycetaceae bacterium | reverse complement strand
TTCGCAGATTCGAACAGCACGTGGGAACGCAGGTCCCGTGCACAGCATCCATAGATGACTACAGCGTACTACGCTGATTTGTGGCCGCGGCGAAGGTTCCAGAGCCGAAATTCCATTGTTCCCGCGAGCCAGCACCCGCCACGACTTTTCGAAGACTGCTCTAGTGCGTCGTCAAAGCTTAATCTTTGTGTTGTGTGCCACTGGCTTTGCCAGTGTAAGTCCAAATGGTGTTGGCACCTGGGAAGCACTGGCAGAGCCAGTGGCACCCCAACTTTTACCCTTGACGATGCTCTAGGAACTATATCGTTCGAGTGCTCCGCGAACGAGCGATCCCATTTTCGGTGGATCCGCTTCGAACCACACCGTCAGCCCCGCCTCGCGCAGTGCTTCCGAACACGTCGGTCCGATCGACCCCACACGCGGAACAGAATGCAGCCATTTGTCTTTGAGGCTGAGTTCACCTGCAACCTGCAGCACGTGTCGCACCTGCTGAGCGCTGGTGAAGAGTGTGACGTCCGTCCTGCCGGCAACTGCTGTCCGAATGGCAGCCTGCATTGGTGCCAGGTCCTCCGGCAGAGCCCAGCGGTAGACCGGGATTTCCAACACGGCGGCTCCCCGTTCACGCAATGCGGCTGTCAGTTCCGGGTTGGAAATGCCATATTCCTGGACGGCGACCGTTCGGCCTTTGAGGCTGATGTTTGCGGAGTCGACTGCGGTCATCAGTTCACGCCATGTATTTGGGGACTCCGCACGAGCTGCTGGCTGTAATCCAAGTCGATGGATGACCGCAGCCGGTTTGGGACCGCGCACGACGATTGGCATGCCGGCCAGTTGTTCCAGCAGCTTTTGTTCCAGCGACATGGATCGAGCCAGTTCCAGCATCGCCGTCGTACCAACTCCGGTGAGCAGGACGAGACAATCGACCTTGCCGAAAGTGAGCTGACGGATCACCCGCAGGGCGTCTCGGTTGTCTTCCAGCGGAATTTCCCGCATCGACGGAGCCATGATCGCCCGTCCGCCGTTGCGCTCAATCAATTGACGCATGTCATCCGTGCGACGACTCTCAAAACAGCAGACGACGGGTGGCTCAGACATGATTCAGTTTGCTGTCGTGTTTGGGGAGCCGACAATTGACGTCGGATCAGTTGATGGTTGAATTCGACCAGAACACGGTCGAGCGTGGCAGCTGCGTTCACTGACAGATGCGGCGGATGGCGCTCGTAAAGTAGTCAACAACGCCGTTGTCATCGATTGAGGAAACCAGATCAAAGTTGTTTCGACGTGAGCGGCAGCGACGCCGATCGATCACCGTCATTCCCTGAGTGAGCTCGCCCGTCGTCTCGACATCAATTTGCGCGCTTTCAACCTGAAAGGCTTCCGCACTGGCGGCCACCGCAAGAGCTGAGACGCTATGCAGCGGAATCCCTTCCAAAGCCTCATGGCATCGATAGCCACGCACAGCAAACTGCAGCAGACTGGACACAAATGAACCGGTTGTTGTGGGCTTGAGGAATCCGCACAACGTGTCGACGTCATCAAAACTGAGCACTGCTTTACCGCTGATTTCGATCGGGACCAGCGTTTTATGAATCGGGATCCCACAGACACTGCGGGCAGCCTGAGTGTCTGCCCAGATATTGAATTCCGCCGCTGCCGTCACATTGCCGGCCGCCTGAGTACTGCCACCGAGCGAAACGACACTGTGCAGATGTTCCGCCAGTTGCGGGTCAAAATCCGCGGCCACAAAAAGATTGGACAAGGGGCCAAGCGTCAGCAGTCGGACTTCGCCAGGGAATTCCCGGGCAATATCAACAATCAGCTTAGCCGATTCGCGTCGATTGTGCAGATCGGCAATCTGCACGTCGGTCTGGCCGAGTCCGTTGGGACCGTTCAGGCTGCGAAACAATTCGGCAATTTCAGGCATGGCATCGTTGATCGCCGCCGGTCGGTTGCACTGTCCAATTCGGGGATGCCTGACAGGATCGACCAATTCGACGAGGTATTGCAGATTGCGCGTCGCCTGCACACCGGAGATCACCCCTGCCGACGCCGTGACGGCCAGCAATTCCACCGATGGATCTGCCATGGCGGTCAGAATGGCTAACGTATCGCCAACCCCAGGGTCAGCGTCGATGATGAGCTTTTGAACCAATGAACTACCTCACCTGCTGCGAATATTGTTCAGCCAGTGTACAAAGTCCTGCTGTCGCAATGAAGATTCGACCGACAGAAGTCCTGTGAAACCGGCCCAGAGGGCTTTCCGGCTGACGTTCCAGGGTTGGCGGTCTTCCCGCAGTGGAGTCAGTCAGCAGACATTGAACGTGAGTCTCAGCCAATTATGGGCGTTGCTCATCAGAATGCTCTCATTCCTGGTTCATCCTGTAAACCAGTCACGCCGGCATCTTGAATGGCCGGAAATTGCTGTTACCCTTCGCCAGATTTTGCGCGGTTTGCTGCCTCTGTTGCCTCAGTATGGATTCGAATCCATCGCCGGACCGGGGAGTATTCTGCGCGCCGGCGGCCAGTGACCACCAGACCGGCGTGACGAGATTCGCAATCGGATGTGCAGGAAGAAGAACTGTGCCACGGCGCGACGATATCAAAAAAATCCTCATCATCGGCTCCGGCCCCATTGTCATTGGGCAAGCCTGTGAATTTGACTATTCCGGAACGCAGGCCTGCAAAGCCCTGCGTGAAGAGGGCTATGAAGTGGTCCTCGTCAATTCCAACCCTGCCACGATCATGACCGATCCGGACACGGCGGACCGGACCTACATCGAGCCGATCACCTGGCAGTATGTTGAGAAGATCATTGAACGTGAGCGGCCGGATGCCCTGCTGCCAACGCTGGGCGGTCAGACCGGGCTGAATACGGCCATGGATCTGGCTCGGCACGGTGTCCTCGAAAAATTCAACTGTGAGATGATCGGTGCCCGCGAGGATGTCATCAACCGGGCGGAAGAACGCGAAGCATTCAAAGAAGCGATGATGGCCATTGGTCTGGAAGTGCCGCACAGTGCCGCGGTTCACAATTTGGACGAAGCCAAGGCAGCCGTCGAGGAGATTGGCCTGCCGATCATTGTTCGAGCCAGTTTTACGCTTGGCGGCACCGGTGGCGGCATCGCCTACAACATCCAGGAATTCGAAGACATTGTTCGTCGAGGGCTCGAACTCTCGCCCGTGACGGAAGTGCTGCTGGAAGAATCGATCCTTGGCTGGAAAGAATATGAGATGGAAGTGATGCGTGACTGCGCCGACAACGTGGTCATCATCTGCTGCATCGAAAACTTCGATCCGATGGGCGTTCATACCGGCGATTCCATCACAGTCGCACCAGCGCAGACACTTTCGGACAAAGAATACCAACGGATGCGCGATGCCACGATTGCCTGCATGAGGGCGATCGGCGTGGAAACCGGGGGTTCCAATGTCCAGTTCGCTATCGACCCCCGCACCGGCCGCATGACGATCATCGAAATGAACCCACGTGTGAGTCGCTCGAGCGCGCTGGCGTCCAAGGCCACCGGGTTCCCGATCGCTAAAATTGCCGCCAAGCTGGCCGTGGGTTACACGCTCGACGAGATTCCCAATGATATTACCCGGGAGACGATGGCCTGCTTTGAACCAACTATCGATTACGTCGTCACGAAAATTCCCCGCTGGACATTCGAAAAATTTCCGGAAGCCGATCCGACGCTGACCGTGCAAATGAAGTCTGTCGGCGAAACGATGGCCATCGGGCGCACCTTCCGGGAATCTCTGCAAAAGGCTCTGCGGGGTCTGGAAATCGGACATTTCGGACTGGGTGGCGGGAAAAAAGATCTGTGGGGCACCAGCCGTCAACCTGACACCGATGCAATTCGCAAGAAACTCTCGACGCCGAACGAAGATCGAATCTTTTGGCTGAGGTACGCCTTCAAGTCAGGCATGAGTGTCGAAGATATCTTCGCACTGACCGACATCGATCCGTGGTTTCTGCGGAACCTTGCTCAGTTGGTGACGCTCGAAGAAGAAATTCGAGCCGTAGCCCGCCTGCAGGACGTTTCCTCTGAATTGATGATGCGGGCCAAGCAAAACGGTTTTTCACGAGCGTCTTGGCACGAAGAAGGCACTACAGCCGATCGTGAGGTGGTTGAAGGCTGCGCA
>JBDOMX010000553.1:0-4162 GCA_039831615.1 Planctomycetaceae bacterium | reverse complement strand
ATTGCGACCGTTGAACTCGATTCCTGAAGCCTGCGTTTCAATGCTGTGTATCGCTGCCGAGTGTCAGCCCGCCGAATCGCCATGCCGAGTGCTTTTTTTGTGCCGACCACCACCACGAGCTTTCTGCCTCGGGTTACCGCAGTATACAGCAGATTGCGTTGCAACATCATGTAATGCTGCGTGTGCAAAGGGATGACGACGCACGGGAATTCTGATCCTTGGCTCTTGTGAATTGAAAGGACATACGCCAGCGACAATTCATCCAGATCAGCAAAGTCGTATTTGACCGAACGACCCTCGAAATTAACGACCATCTCCTGCTCGATGCGGTTCATTTTCTCGACGACACCAAGGTCGCCGTTAAACACATCCCGGTCGTAGTTGTTCTCGGTTTGAATGACCCGATCCCCAATCCGAAACGTCCAGCCGAACCGTTGGATTTCGGGTCCATTGTCGCTGGGATTCAGTGCCTCTTGCATCACCTGATTCAGGTTCCTCGCCCCCAGTAATGACCGGTTCATCGGCGTGAGCACCTGAATGTCCGACTTGGGATCACACCCAAACCGAGCTGGAATCCGATCCTTTACCAACCGGACCAGCATGTCCTGGATGGCTTCTGGCTCGTTGCACTCCACGAAATAGAAATCGGTGAGTTCTTCGGGCGTGGTCAGATTTGGCATACGTCCATTGTTGATAGCGTAGGCGGCAGTCACGATCTGGCTCTGACTGGCTTGTCGGAAGATTTCCGTCAGGCGCACCACTGGCACAGCCCGAGAATTAATCAGGTCGGCCAGGACAGAACCGGGACCAACTGAAGGGAGTTGATCCACATCACCCACCAGAATGACGCAGGCTTCGTTTGGAACGGCTCGCAGGAATTGGTGCCCCAGTACGACATCCACCATCGAGGTTTCATCCAGCACGAACAGGTCACCCGTCAATGGGCGTTTTGCGTTGCGTTTGAATTCTCCAGTGGCGGGATCAAAATCCAACAGGCGATGAATCGTCTTGGCAGATCTCTGTGTGGTCTCAGCTAAACGTTTCGTTGCACGACCAGTTGGTGCCGCCAGTACACATTTCATTTGTTTTGCTGAGAAGATTTCAAGGATGCTTCGAACCAGCGTCGTCTTGCCTACGCCCGGTCCGCCTGTGATGACCAACAGTTTGTGTTCGCACGACTGCCGAATTGCCTCTTTTTGTTTTGCCGCTAACTCAATCCCCAGTCGTTGTTCGACCCAATGGATGGCCTTCTCCACGTCGATGCGAGGTAGAGGATGTGGACTCTGTTTCAGTCGTTGTACAGATTGTGCCAGTCCGACTTCGGCCCGGTGGAGACTGACCAGATAGAGCCACGGCTCACCATCGACAAATTCCCGGACAACGCTCCGATCCTGAATCACGCTAAGAATTGCTTGTTCGATAATCTGTTCATCAATCTGAACGAGGCTCACTGTCTTTTCCACTACACCCGGTTCGGGAAAACCGCAGTGACCGTCACCAGCCAACTCCTGGAGCGTGTAATGGATTGCGGCTCTGGCCCGGTAAGGACTGTTGCGGTCGATACCCAGTGTTGCCGCCAGTTCGTCCGCCGTTTTGAACCCGATGCCACGAATGTCGTCGGCCAGTTGGTACGGGTTCTCCTTGATCTTAGCGATAGCCTCATGACCGTAAGTGCGATAGATGCGGACGGCCCGCCCCGGCGTGATGCCATGCTCTGTCAAAAAGAGCATGATCTTGCGCACTTCCTTTTGCTCCTGCCAGCTTTCTCGAATCCGCTTGAGTCGTCCAGCCCCAATGCCATTCACGTGGAGGAGCATCTCGGAGTAATTCTCAAAGATGTCCAGCGTCCGTTCCTTGTACGCCAAGACAATCTTTTCGGCGATCTTCGGGCCGATGCTGCGGATGGCTCCTGATGCAAGGTATTTCTCGATGCCCTCGGCTGAGGCCGGATGTGTGGTTTTGAGTTGGTCGGCTTTGAATTGCTGGCCGTGTCGAGAATCAATGAACCATCGCCCTGTGGCTTCAACATGCTCGCCAGCCGTGACAGAGGTCGTGGTGCCCACCACAGTGGCAAGGTCGGCGCGTCCCTTGACCTTTACCCGCAGAACGGCGAAACCGCTCTCCGGGTTGTGAAAGGTCACACGTTCGATGAATCCGTTCAGGGTCTCGGGCATGTTCTGATGCATGTAAGAAATTCAGGAACGACCGTCGCTATTGTCCGCCTTGGACATTGTCATTTGATGCCATTAACGAACCGTAGTTCGACTCTGTTGCATTCGACGAGTTGAGTCTTCTGCGGAGAAATCCTCAGCCCGAAACGATTCTTTCCATTCAAGCATTTCACAGTGCTGGTCATGTGATGGATCATTCCGTGCTTCCAGATAATTGGCGAAGCCCCATGGCCCACCGACATCTTCAGGTGGGCATGCCCGCTCGCCTTCAAGACAGGCTGGACACTTCTGGTCTGCCGAACGTGCAGGAGTTCCCTCGAAAACTACTTCGTGGTGCCAGTCGTCACCGAAATCGTAGGTGTATCCAAAACGAATCCGCTTACCGTTCGGTGGAAACAAATCGCTGAGCAGAATTTCCGTTTCATCCTCGAATTGCGGGCCAAACGGCAGTCCGTCCGGGGAGACGGGGCCATACTCCACGTTCTTGATCGTGAACTGATGAAGGTGGTAGTTCTCCCAGCCCATCGCCGCCTGAATATGCTCATGAAATTCTTCGAGTGAGCAATCCTGCACTTGAATCCGTCGCCAGATGGATGGCTCGATATTCTTTAGATCGATTCGAAACTGAAAGATGTCACCGGAACCGGAAGACTTACGTTTTCTGGTCGTCGATTTCGGGGTCTCAAACAGTGCGGCATGATCCTTTTCGAAGATCTTGACAACCTTGCTCTGTACGGCCATCAACCGTTGCTTTTCCTTGCTGCGGGCATAGGTAGCCGCAGCACCAGTCTTGTCATGAATCTCGTTCAGTTCATCTCGACTAAACTTGATTGCCTGAGTCCCGTCTTCTGCCTTCTTCAGCTTCCGCTTAATCGATGGTTTCGACTCCGTGTGATCAATGAGCGTCTTTCGCTGCAATGGAGTCAACTTGATCGAGCCGCCTTGAGTCTGAAGCTCAGGTTGAAGCCGAATCGAGATTGGGTCGGACTTCTGACCGGCCATCAACGCATTCATGGCACTGGTGAGTTTGTCCCGAGCCTCGGACATTGATAAACCGCCATTGTCCGACTTTTCATCAGTGTACTTGTCCAGGACTGCCTGCACTTTTCCGAAGACTGCATCCAGTTTCTTTTGGAGTTTTCTGTCATCGCAGTGATTAGCTTCGGCGGCGATGTACCCACCAAACTCATCGTAATCATCCAGCGTCATCATGAGCGGCCCGCCATCCGGTGCGTCCCGGATCAGCCCCTCGTATTTAACATCGATGAACGTGACGCTTTCGAGGATCAGTTTCCGCTCTGTTGCAGTCAGTTTCAGCGGCACTTCTTCGCCGGGCTGGATGTGTTTCCGCTTTGACATGGGGAACTTCCGTTCATTCAATTCTTGTAAATGCTCCGACCTTCGTTACCAGTGCCAAGCGTGGTTCGTACTGCCAGCAAAGATAAGTCGAAGAGTCAGAGATTTTGAGGCTGCTGCAACTTCCCGAAGTGCCGTGAGATAATTCGGGTTTAACGAGTCGCCATTGCCATTACTTGGCGGGACTCTTGTTCCGTCCCATGAGTCGATGCAGTTGCTCAGCCAGGTCGCTGGTCGAGTCCATGTGAACCTCTGCTACGTTGGTATTCTCGCTGGGATCGTGTTTGTGATCGTAGAGCATTCGGGAGGTCTGTTGCCCTTTGTCGTTCGAGTATTCTGTGAACCGAAAAGCGTTCGTTCGGATTGTGTCGCCGTTCCGGTAGCCGTTCGTTCTGAACTGGGAGTTGAACGTTGTGATGCCGGGTGCATCCCGTTCAGCCCAGGCAAGATAATTGACAAACGGTTTCGGGAAGGACGGACACCGGTCATCAGGCTGGCTCGTGATGCTCCACACGTGGGCACCATGCAATAAGCCCGCTCGAACAGAACACCGCCCTCTGCCAGCCGATTGATGTTCGGAGAATGAATACGTTGCCTGCCGTAACAGGCGAGTTCCGGTCGCACGTCATCGACGG
>JBDOMX010000853.1:0-4171 GCA_039831615.1 Planctomycetaceae bacterium | reverse complement strand
CGGCCGCGACGAAAGCCACCACGAGCAACTCACAAGGCTTTGTTGTTCAGATTCCAGAGGCGCTCATGTCTGACAGCCAGGGTCGCATGTCACCTGTAAGTTACCCACTGTTTCGTCGCTAGAGCCATCATTATCAGCTCGCACATCCTGCCGGACATTGAGGAGATCAGCGACAGCATCGGGATCATTGAAGCCGGGCAGTTGGTGCTGGACGGAGACATCAATACTCTGCGCGCCCAGCACCGTTCGGCCACACGAACCATTAAAGTGAGAGTTCCGCCTGAAAGCACAACGCTTGCGGAAGAGCTTCTTGCGAATTTGCCGAATGTCAAATCCTGTGTCAGGCAGGAGCATTTTCTGGCGATCAGCAGTGATGAGCCCAGCGGGAATTTCGTTTTGGCCGAACTGCTGAAGCATGACATTCGGGTGCTGCAGTTCGTGGAAGACGAACTCAACCTCGAAGATATCTTCATGCGGTCGACCGTCGGGAAAGTGACATGAACATGGTCCGCCGGATGATCGGCTTGTTTCGCGATAGTCCTTCGTACGGGCAGGACCGCGCCAACCTGATCTCCGGCTTTACCATTGGAGTGACTGGCTTACTGCTGAATGGCGCAGTGCTGATGCTGCTGTTGCCACTCATGATTGATCCGAACGATTCGGATTTCCGTGAGCTGACCGGGAACATCGAATTCGGTCAGTTGCTGGCGATCATGCTTCTCGGAGGCGCGACGGCCTTTGCCACGTTACTGATTCCACTGCGACTTGTCTCGGTGTTTTGGGGGCCACGAACCGGACGCTATTTCGACCAGATCGTATTGACCGGGATCACGCCGTTTCGTTTTGTCATCGGTAAAGCAACGTCTCAAAATCTTTTCCTGGCGCTGGTACTGTTTCTGTTACTGCCGTGGATGGTCCTCAGCCTGACGCTCGGGGGAGTCAGCCCCGTATCATTCCTGGCAGGTCTGTTTCTACTCTGGTTGTACTGCATGGCTCTGGCGCTCGTGACGTTGTGGTTGTCGCTGTATTTCAACGATTTGATTGCGGCCGGCGTGACCGTTAGTGGAGCGACCATTCTCGCGTTGTTGGGATGTGCGCCGCTACCCGTTCAGCCGTTTGTGCTGACACCGTTTCCAGCACTGGTTCATCCGGTGTACGCGTCAATGACAATGGGCGCAGGGCAGTCCACGCACAGTTTTGTTGAAATATTTCTGTGGTGCGCCGTGAGCATGAGCGTGACGAGCTGCGTTGCCCTGGTCGGAATCTCCCTCGGACCGTTGTACGGGATCGTCCGTGAGAACAGCACGTTTGGCGAAGTGATCCGCAAAGGCGACAGCCGACGCAAACGCCGATTTCGCATGCGACCGCACATTCAGCGTCCTTCGGAAATTGCATTCTTTTACGAGAATCGCGGTCAGAGATTTCGTCGATACGAGGGGCTCATTCGCTGGGGAACCGGGCTGGGTGTGTTGCTGTTCGGGTCTGGTGCCATCACGTGGGTTTTTACCTGGGATTTCGGTGCACGGCTACCTCAAATGAATCTGAACGGGTCGATGTGGCGGGTGTATGAGTTCCATACGATCTATCTGATCATCCACGGGTTTGGCGTGGCCCTGGCGATTCTGTTTTTCGCGCACTCAAAAAACTGCACCGGACTACGGTTGCCGTTGATCGCCGGCAAAGCCGTTGAAGTGGCCCGACTCGACACCCTGGCGTTCGTACTCTTCCTGTTGTTTTCCACGGCGGTATCCATTGCGACTCCGTTCTATATCGATCAGGTCTATGCATCAGTTGCTGGTGGGACGATCTTTCTGAGTCGCATGCAGGGCACAGATCGTCCCCAAATTGATTTCCTGCGGGTCGCCATCGAAGGCAGTCTGGTGATCTCGGTAGCGGGGCTGGTGATTTATGCATTCCAGCGGTTGATGTGTCTGATGACATGGGTCAAGTCGGGCACACTGGCACTGGTCGGTATCCTCTATTTCGTTGGTATCTGTTTGGTGCCGTTGTTTTTTGCCGTGCTGGCGATGGATTTTCCGCAGTTCCGCGATGATCCCATGATTCAGCTGGTGGGGCCGCGACTGGCGATGGCATCCCCGTTCATGGTCATGATGCGTCTGTTCAACGAGGCAGGTGGACGTTTCCCGGATGACGTCTCGACGGCATCGTTTTATGTGGCCCACGGCATTCTGTTCCTCGCGGCACTTGGCGGAATCCGCCGAAACAGTCGTCGGCTGTCTCAGGAATACCTGCCTCCCCTGGCAGAGGAGGGCCGACCGTGATCCTGAAGTTCGCTGAATTGTCAGCCATCGAGTTTCCTGCCGGACACTGCATGCATGCGATGCGGCATGCATCTGCCCAGACGTCGCACTCTCGTGATGACCCCGGGCGACGGTGCGGGCTGGTTGTGCTGGCGATGCTGCTCATGGTTGTCGCGGAGTCGGAAGTCTCAGCGCAAACTCGTGGACCCAGAGATGATGTCGATACCGGGGGGTTGACCGTCGAAGCCGTGGCCGGGTGGGACGGCACCGTCGATCAGTCCATGCCGGTGCCGATCTCGCTGCTGCTGAGCAATTATTCCGGTCGCGATCTCGACGGCACGCTCACGCTGACAAATCCAGCCAGCGGCGACCGCCTCAGCCTCGGCAAAGTCTACATCAGCCAGGCAGGGACTCGAACATTCACCTCCATACAGGCTCTGCCGGACTGGTATGAGTGTTACGTGAGTCTGAGCGAAGCCGGTCAGCTCATTTGGCGGCGCGAGTTGCCGATATCGACCGGGAAAACGTTTGATCCAACTACCAACTTCGCATTATTGATCGAGGACAGCGATCGCAGATTACAACTGCCCAGGGTCGGTCGCGCGGCATCCGGGTCCAGTGAGTGGGTGAACAACGATACCGGAGTTGCGGGGAGTGGCGGCCGCCGGGTTGACTGCCTCACCGCGAAGCCATGGCAGATTCCCAAACATCCTGGTCCACTCACGGCGGTGCAGGCCGTCGTCTTTCCGGAGGAAGTCGCCGACGACATTTTGAACGAGGTTCAGTGGCAAGCGGTAGCTCGGTGGATGTGCCAGGGGGGGACAGTCTTCGTCCATCAGGACTCGCATGCGCTGGTCAGTCAACTCGTCGACGCCAGCCCTCTGGAAGTGGGGCAACCATCGCGTTGGGGAGGGTTCGAAATTCGTCGGTCCGGCCTCGGGACCATCTATGAGTACTCGTCGCCTTTGTTTGACGCCGACAGCAGTGACGTTCGAAAGCAGATCACTGAGGTTCTGGCAACGTTGTCGCGACAGCATGCCGGCAGTCTGATCCATTCCGTTCGTCTGCACAGTTTTGAAGCTGGCAAGGCCGACTACAACCGCCTCTTGGTTGTCATGTTCTTTGCTCTGTACACCCTGTTTTCAGGATTGATCTCGCTGCTGCTGTTCCGTGCCGGACGACGAACCATTGCTGTCTATACGGTGACAGTGGTTGTCGTCGCATCAATCCTGGCCGGGATCCTGGGCGGGATCCTGCGAGTGAGTCAGGGTGACCTGCGACTGGTCACAGTGACACGGGCGGGCGAAGGCGGCATCGTCCAGTCGGGTAAAATTGAAGTGCAGTCGGCGGGTTCCCGCAACACACAAGTGACAATCCAGGGGCAACATGCGGATCTGCAGCTCTCGGAAGGGCAGTCCGGATTCCACCAATACTACCACTACGGTAACACCTCGCAAACGACATGTCCGCCGTTCACGTGGCAGCCAAACCTCGCAAAACCTGCTGTTGATCGGTATGAGATCCATGTGCCGATGACGCCGTGGGGGACTCGTCAGCTCAACGCAACAGCATTCAAAAAACAATTCCCACGGCTGGAATTCGAACTGAGATTTGAGCCCGATGTCCAGACAGCACCGGCCAGCGAAGACAGTGCAGTCGACCTGGCCGGCCAGTTCACGCTTCCAAACGGACAATTCACGCTGCGACTGCACAATCACCTGCCAGCAGCGATTGCCGCCTGCAATCTGATCATCGGAACAACGGCCGGATCGGTTCCTGCGAACAGCGACGATGACCTCCAGGCCGCGGCTCCCGCCAACTTGCGTGAGTTTGCAGAGTTTGTCTCACCGGAAGGACTGATTGATGCCTATCACATGGAGAACAACGTCGGCAGAATCCCAGCCGGAAAA